>JAAFJL010000001.1 GCA_013298865.1 Cytophagales bacterium
TTATTTTTCATCTTCGGCAAAAGTCAGCAAATAACCGTTATTATCTTCTATTGAAAATTCTGTCGCACCGTAAAATGTTTTTTCAAGTCCTTTAACCACTTTTACGTTGTCTTTTATTTGGTCAAAAAATTTTATGATTTCAGTTGTCTGAATATACAGAAGCAATGAACCACCATTTTGTCTTGAAATCATTGGCAAGTCGTTGCCTAAACTTTCAAAAGTCTGAAACAAAAAAGTTACGTTTCCGCAAGCCATCATTGCCCAAAATATGTCACCTTGCTCGGGAACTGTCGCAATAACATTAAAGCCTAATTGTTTGTAAAAGTCAATAGTCTGTTTAATGTCTTTTACAAAAATGTTTGGTGATACTGAGTTCATGTTTTTTCTTGTTTTCTCTCTTATTTTTTCGTAGTCATATTAATTGTCTGCAACCACCTCTCAACCAAATTTTCCCAATCTGCAATGGGAAGTTTATTCCAATTTGGATTATCAAGTATTGTTCTATTCAAACCAAAGGCGTGTCCTCCTTCGGCATAAACGTGATATTCTGCGTGAACTTTTGCTTTTTGAAGTGCTATAAAATAGACTAATGAGTTTTCAATCGGGTCTATTGGGTCATTTCCTGCTTGCAAAATAAAAGTTGGCGGTGTATTACTGTCGACAGGGATTTGTTTGTTAAGTTCATAAGAGTTGCTTGTGTGATTAGTCATATGTCCAGGAAAAAATATTATTCCGAAATCTGGTCGGCAATTTGCCTTATCCATTTCATCGGTAAGTGAATATGCTCGTTTCCTGTAATTTGTACTTACATCAGCAACTAAATGTCCGCCTGCTGAAAAACCCATGACTCCAATCTTTTTTGAATCAATATTCCATTGTTTAGCTTGTGAACGAACTAATCCTATTGCTCTTTGAGCGTCTTGTAATGCAATTGGTTTAATTGGGTCTTTTTCACAAAAGCAATCTTTGTAATAATGCGGTCCTGAATCAGGCACTCTATATTTTAGTAATATTCCTGTCACGCCAATTGAAGCTAACCATTCACATATTTCAGAACCTTCTAATTCAACAGCAACTTTAGTATATCCACCACCTGGGAAAACAAGCACAGCGGCACCAGTATTTTCCTTAGTTGGTGAGAATACTTTTATTGTTGGATTAGAAACATTTTTAGCAATTCCGTCAATGTTAGTTTCTTCTCCTGTAATTAGTGCGGAGTCTGGAACTCCATTTGTCCAAATTGGTATATCATTACTTACAGTGTATGGTTTTGTGTTTACTGCGTTTACTTTGGTTTCTTGCGAAGTTTGTTTTTTCCCGTTACAAGAAATAAAACAGATTGCAGTTATAACAAGAATCAGTTTCAAAAAAGTCAATTTTATTTTAAGCTGTTTCATTTTTATACTGTGTCTGATAAACTTGCCACTAACACACTAATTTACGAAAGTTTTGTCGTACGGTTTCAATGAAAAATTGATTAAATATTTGATAATTAATCGTTCATGATTTTTTAAAAACTCAGTAAAATCAATCAACAGGTTCCCAAAGTTGTATTTTATTGCCCTCAGCATCAAGGATATGGATAAATTTTCCGTAGTCATAAGTTTCCATTTTGTCCACGATGGTTACGCCTTCTTTTTTCAATTCCTCAACCAATGCTTCTAAGTTTTCGACCCTATAATTTATCATAAAATCCTTGGTTGAAGGTTCAAAATATTTTGAATTTTCAGCAAAAGGTGTCCACTGAGTCTGTGCTTTGGTTGTGCTGTCTGGACTTTCGTACCATTCAAAAGTTGCTCCATAAGGATTTGTGTCTAAACCCAGATGCTTCTGATACCACTCCGTTACTTTTTTTGGGTCTTTGCATTTGAAAAATACACCCCCAATTCCTGTTACTTTTTTCATTTTATGATTATTTTTTGTTGTTAATGACTTGAAAGCAAAACCAAGATAAAAGGTTGTTGCGAATGCTATGATTAGTAAAGTTATTTTCTTCATTATTATTGGATTCAGTTAATGGAAATTGTAAAAAATAAAGTGCCAATTTTACCACAAAAGTCACAAAGGAAACAAAGTTTTTACTATTTTACTTTTGATTTCTTTGTGACTTTGTGGTAAAAAAGAAAGTACTTGGTACTTTTAAATTTACAAATTCCCTAAACAGAAAGTTTGAATATCTGTAAAACAAAAATAAAGTAAAGGCACAAAAAAAAATGACACAAATGTGCCATTTTCAGAAATAATTATTGGGAATTTAGTTTTTTTCGTATTCGAGTTAGTGATTGTCGTTCTATGCCCAAATACGTTGCAATATGTTCTACTGATAATCGGTTTAAAAGGTCATTATGGTTTTTTATAAACTCTAAATACCTTTCGGTGGCAGTTTTGAACAAAAAACTCTCTATCCGTCTTTGCAGAAATTGGACAGATTCCTCGGCAATTAATCTACCAAATCTTTCAAATTTGGATGAAGTTTCATAAGCCTTCAATATCAATTGCTTCGGAATGATGACTGCGGTTGTATCTTCAAGTGCTTCAAACAAATAATTACTTTTAGCGTCGTTCAAGAAGGCTGGATAGTCTGAAACAAAATCAAATTCAGCAACGAAATAACCCGAAACCTGAGAACCTTTATTGTCTATGTAAAAACTCCTTACTAAACCCGAAGTGATATACACAATTTGGTTCTGGGGTTTTGTGTTATCAAAAATATGCTCTTTACTCTTGAAATGCTTTACGGAGATACCACTTTTAAATTCTGATAATTCATCATCAGTAATGTCTGGACAAATTACTTGCACTTTTTGGATAAAAATATCTACTGGATTCATTATCAGACAGTTATTGATTCAAAAACCTAATAAACAAACTCTCCAAACTCAGACTGTATCGTTACTTTCTTCTGGTCAGAGGCTTCTACTCTACCAATAATCTGAGCATTAATTCCGAATGATTTTGAAATATCAATAATTGTTTGGGCGTGCTTTTCGGAAAGATATACTTCTAAACGATGCCCCATATTGAAGACTTTGTACATTTCTTGGTAATCAGTACCGCTTTCGGCTTGAATCATTTTGAAAAGCTGAGGTAACTCAAAAAGATTGTCTTTGATGATGTGAAGATTATCAATAAAATGCAAAACCTTTGTCTGAGCCCCACCCGAACAGTGTACCATTCCGTGAATTTCTGAGCCAATTTCTGCCAAAATACTTTTCACGACGGGTGCATACGTACGGGTTGGCGAAAGAATCAACTGTCCCACATTCATGGGCGTACCAGCTACCAAATCCGTGAGGTTTTTTGAACCACTATACACTAAATCTTTGGGAACGGCAGGGTCAAATGATTCTGAATATTTTTGTGCCAAATAATGCCCCAAAACGTCATGTCGAGCAGATGTGAGTCCGTTAGAACCCATGCCACCGTTATAAATTTTCTCGTAACTTGCCTGTCCGTCAGACGCAAAACCAACAATTACATCCCCTGCCTGAATACTATGATTTGAAATCACATCAGAGCGTTTCATACGGGCGGTTACGGTAGAATCCACGATAATTGTTCTGACCAAATCACCAACGTCAGCAGTTTCTCCTCCTGTACTCCAAATCCCGATACCATTGTCTCTGAGCATCTGTAAAACCTCCTCAGTTCCGTTGATAATTTCTGCAATAACTTCCCCAGGAATCAGGTTTTTATTTCTACCTATTGTACTGGAAATCAACATATTGTCAACTGCACCTACACAAATTAAATCATCGGTATTCATCACAACGGCATCTTGGGCAATGCCCTTCCAGACGGAAATATCTCCAGTTTCTTTCCAATAAAGATACGCCAAAGAAGATTTTGTACCCGCACCATCTGCGTGCATGATGTTGCAATAGGAATCATCTCCGCCCAAAAAATCAGGAATAATTTTACAGAATGCCTGCGGGAAAAGCCCTTTATCTATATTCTGAATAGCCTTGTGAACATCTTCTTTTGAGGCAGAAACGCCTCTTTGCATATAACGGTCAGTTGTCATTAATTTGGGAATTGTAATTGTAAAACGATTTGTCAGATCATAGAAAAATTTATTGCTTAGTGACGAATTGAAACTTAGAGGTTTAGAGAATTAGAGAAAAGGCAAAATGTTACCTCTAATTCTCTAAGTCAAATTGTTACAGGTTATTTATTCCTTACAGCATCGCATACTCTTTCGCAAAATACGTCAGAATGATTTTTGCACCTGCTCTTTTGATGGACGTTAGGCTTTCTACCATTGTCTTTGTTCCGTCTAACCAACCATTTTGGGCAGCCGCTTTTACCATCGCATATTCGCCCGAAACATTATAGGCGGCAATCGGAATATTGAAATTGTCGTTCAGTAATTTGATGATGTCCAAATACGCCAAAGCTGGCTTAACCATCAGAAAATCAGCACCTTCTGCATAATCCAACTCAGCTTCCAAAAGGGCTTCACGACTATTGGCGGGGTTCATTTGGTAGGTTTTTTTATCGCCAAATTTTGGGGCAGAATCAAGGGCATCTCTGAAAGGTCCATAGAAAGCAGAAGCATATTTGGCTGAATACGCCATGATGGATACTTGGTTGAAACCTTCATCGTCAAGGGTTTCACGGAGGTAGCCGATTCGCCCGTCCATCATGTCTGATGGTCCGATAATATCTGCTCCTGCACGTGCCTGAGCGAGTGCCATATCTCCAAGAATTTGGAGGGTTTCATCGTTCAAAATATTACCATTTTCATCCACCAAACCATCGTGTCCGTCTGATGAATACGGATCCATGGCTACGTCTGTCATCAAAGCAATTGCTGGAAATTTATTTTTGATTTGATTGATGGCTTCCAAGTACAAACTACCCTGACGGTGGCTTTCGGTAGCATACTTATCTTTCTTATTTTCAGGGAGTTGTGGGAAAAGTGCGATGGATTTTATGCCCAAATCTTGCACTAAAGAAAGTTCTTCCAAGAGTTTATCCAACGAATATCGGTGGATGCCAGGCATAGATTTTATTTCTGAAGTCAGGTTGTTGCCTTCTGTCAGAAACATCGGATAAATAAAATCATTAACTGAAAGTGTAGTTTCTTCCACCATCGCACGGATGGCAGAAGTTTTGCGGTTTCTTCTTGGTCTTCTCAACATTGTTTTTTGTATTTATTCGTACAAAATTACAAGAAGAGATTTAAAAATACTATTTCAAAATCACCCACAAAATCGCCATATATAGAACAACCTACAACCTCATACCTACGACCTCATACCTAAAAAAAGACGTTACTTCAAAATCAACCTCACCACTGTCATATTATAAGCACCAAATGCTCCGAGACCATTTTTGATATTACTAAAAGTCAGGACGGGTTCAGAGAAAGGATTATCTCCGTTTCTGATTGAGGCTGTTCTGTTGTATTCGTAATAATTTTTGTCTGCATTTGCCACAAAGAATTCTACGTACTTTTTTTGGTCGGGGTCTTCTTTGTAATTGGGGTCATTCGTACTGGAACTCAAAAAAATACTGGTTTTATCGGTCACCATAAATTGTCCATCTTGCTTATAATCAGTCAGATAGTTGGTATAACCGAAGTTGCTACCTTTCTCAAAACCGAGGCTCTGGACATTAGTAATAATAAACTCTTTTCCAGACGGAGGCTTAACTTTACTGGTAACATAATTGAAAGCAGAGATGGCATAAAAGTTTTCTTCGCCCACAAAATCCTTAAATTTCAAGGCAACCACTTTCGTGATTTGCTCTACTTTAGTCAGTGTTGAACTTGGTCCAGATGTGTAAGTATAAGAGTTGATTTTATCATTAGCAATTACCTCTATGTCTTTGGTAATCAGTCGGTTCTGTGGTACAGTGCAAGTGGCAGAAACGTCTTTGAAATTCGGGGCAGTGACTGTAAGAGTATAAGTTTTTCCAGCCATAATCGGGAAATCTTTGGTATTGATAAAATACCCTTTTTTCTCAGCTCCAGCCACTTGTTTCCCAGTAGTATAATCAATGCCATTAAAAACTTTTATGCTTGATAATTTTGTAATGGTCGTCCTTGTGCCATCAGACAAGGTAACAGTAGCATTTTGTATTGCCTGAGGGTCATTGAATTGTCCATTTTGCCCATAAATTATATTAGGAACTACCCCGATAGAAGGCGAAGTTTTTGACACTTTTATTTCTATCAGAGAATCTTGTGGGGCAATAAAGGAAGTTACCACCAAACGTTCTTCGTAAGGTAGAGAAATATCTTCTACAACTTTGGTGCAAGCATTTAGCCCAAAAATACTGATGCTTGCGATGATAATTTTTGTGATTGTTTTCATGATTTTTATTTTTTTTGGAAAAGAGGAACAGAGTTGCGAAGGAGCAGAGGCACGAAGGAGCAGAGGCACAGAGGCACAAAGTTTTCTACTCTGATATTTCCGCCAAAAACACTTCGTTCCTCTAATAACTCTGTTCCTCTGCCACTTTGTGCCTCTGTGCCTTTGCTCCTCTGTTCCTCTGCCACTATGCCCCTTCACTCAAAACTTAAAACTATAACTCACCGAAGGAATAATGCCAAAAAGTGAATAACGAGTTAAAGCTCTTTCGGTAGTTTGAGTTTTGAAATTATATGTTGAGGTGAAATTATAGAAAAACGGATTCCTTCTTCCGTACAAATTATAAACGCTGATTTCCCAAGTACGTTGATGCCCCTTTTTCATTTGTTTATGGAACTGAATTCCGACATCCAAACGGTGGTAGGCTTCGGCTCGAAAATTATTCCTCGACCCATAATCTGGCACTTGCCGAGTATTACTGAAAAAGCCACCAAATACAGGAGTTTTCGTGAAATTATCAGGATTATAAATTACGCCTGTTGGTGTTGTTCCCAAAACGTTTTCCCCACCCGAATATGTAGCAGAATTGAGCGTAATGGCATTTCCTGTACCGTAAACCCACGTACCAGAGAGCGTAGTTTTGGGTGAAATATGGTAAATCCCAACCACAGAAACATCATGGCGACGGTCGTATCTTGCCCAGAATTCTTCGCCAAAATTCAATTCAGGAAATTGATGTTTTATCCAAGAAAGCGTATAACCCACCCAACCCGTAAACTTACCCACTTTGCGTTGCAGCAGAATTTCTGCCCCATAAGATTTTCCTTTTCCCGTGGTTACTTGGTCGTCCCAAGTTTTTCCTTTGGCTTTTTCGTCTGCCACAGCTTCAGGACCATCTTCGAGCAAAAGGAAAGAACTGCCTTCTTTCAAAGCGATGATATTGTCCATTTCTTTGTAAAAACCTTCGACTGTCAAGGCTAAATTTTTCTCTGTAAAATCCTTCGCAATACCAATTGCAACCTGCTTGGAACGCTGTGCAGGCACTTTTTCGGTAGAAGGTACCCACAAATCTGTTGGTAAACTCGCTCCCGAATTTGATAGTAAATGAATGTACTGATTCATGGTTGCGTAAGATGCTTTCAGTGCCAAATTATTAGGCAAAGACAACGCAACTGCCAATCTTGGCTCAGGATTTAGGTAACTTACCTTATTGGTTTTGAAGGTACTCAACCTAAAACCCGCATTGATTTTCAGATTATCCGTTGGGCGGTAGGTATCTTCAATATAAACTCCTCCTTCGGTGGCGTCAATCGTTTCTACTTCTTGTCTGAAAGTTGATACTGCATCATCTTTTACAACAATGGCACTCGGCGAAAATTGGTGTTTTGTCAGGGCGATTCCTGCCTTGATGGCGTGCTGAGGATTTGGCAGAAAATCGAAATCAGTTTTAAAGCCAATGTCCTGAATACGAGAGGAATAGCTCAGTTCAAAGTTCAATTGTTTTCCCCCAGAAATACTTTGGTCAGTTGCATAAATTTTGAATAAATAGTCACTCAAAATCAGAGAAGTATTGGCAAAAAGTCGTTCGTTAAATAAGTGATTCCAACGTAAAGTTGCCGTTTTATTTCCCCAATTTAAACCTACTTCATTTTCTAAACCATCTCTACTTTTACTCAAGCCAAAAAAGACATCTTTCCCGAAATAACCACTGAGGTACAATTTATCTTTTTGCCCAAAATCATAGTTTAATTTGGCGTTTAAATCATAGAAATAATAACCACCATCGCCATCTGTTTTGTTGATAAACGGACGAACGATAGCATCTATATAAGTACGCCTGCCAGAGATTAAAAATGATGATTTGTGTTTTTTATCAATTGGACCTTCTACTACTAACCTGCTGGCTAACAGACCGATACCTCCTTCAACGTGGAGTTTGTCACGGCTTCCGTCTTTCATTTGCATCTCGATTACGGACGATAATCTTCCCCCAAAACGAGCAGGAAATCCACCTTTCGTGAGTTCGACAGATTTGAGGGCATCGCCATTGAAAACCGAGAAAAATCCGAACAAATGGCTGGCATTATAAACGGGTGCATCGTCCAGAATCAACAAGTTTTGGTCTGGTCCACCACCACGTACATAAATACCCGAATTACCTTCTGAACCTTTCTGAACGCCTGGCATTAATTGTAGCACTTTCAGCACGTCTTTTTCGCCCAAAAGAGCAGGAATTTCTTTAATTTGTTGAATCGGAATGGAAATCTGGGACATTTGTACTTGCTCAGAAACTCGCTGATTTTCGGGGGCATCAGCAACAACTTTCACTTCTTCCAAAATTCTGTCTTCAGGAATAAGAATTACATTAACTTCTTGATTTTTAGTAAGTTGAATACTTTTTGACTCAGCTTTATATCCAATGAAACTATACACAAAAGTGAGTGCTTCGGCTTGGGTCAGGGTCATGGAATAGAAGCCGTAATTATTGGTTTGCGTGCCAATTTTTTTACCTTTGACATAAATACTTACGCCTGGCAGCAGTTCGCCACTGCTTTTTTCTCGGACATACCCACTAATGGTAAATTTTTCTGAGGATTGGGCGTAGATAAAATCTTTAGCAAACAAGAAAAGTAGAATTGATAGGATAGTTTTTTGCATGGATGTATTGAGTTTAGATTTCTCAAATTTAACGTAAAAACTAATGAAAACAATCGCATCTTTAAAAATAGGAGAACGGGGGGTCATTGTGGGATTCACGGACGAAGTTTTGTCATTGAAACTCCTCGAAATGGGTTGCCTGCCTGGAACGCAAGTTACGCTTACGCACATTGCCCCTTTTGGTGACCCAATTGCGATAAAAGTAACAGGCTATACGCTGTCTCTGAGAATTGAAGAAGCACAAACTATTCAGATTGTTTGATTTTTCTTGTGTGTATTAAGTATTATGTACTAAGTATTAAGTCTGGCACTCAGAATATAATTAGGACTAAATGCTTAACACACAACCCACTATAAACCTACCTTAAAATTAAAAGAGATTAAAATATCAATGAAAAAAGCTCCTAAAATTGCTCTTATCGGAAATCCAAATGCAGGAAAATCTTCGCTGTTTAATAGCCTGACGGGTTTGAGACAAAAAACAGGGAATTTCCCAGGAGTGACGATGGACAAACTCATAGGGAAGTGGCACATTGAGTCTGATACTGATGCCGAAATTCTGGATTTGCCAGGGATTTATAGTATCTACCCAAAATCGGTGGATGAACAAGTGGTGATTAATATTTTAGCAAATCCGCAACATCCTGATTATCCAGACATGGCAATTGTTGTGGTTGATGCCTCTAATCTGAAACGTAACCTTCTGTTATTCAGTCAAGTACGAGATTTGGGTATTCCAACAATCTTGGCTCTGAATATGATTGATGTTGCCGAAAATGCTGGAATTGTCATTAATTCAGTAAAATTATCCCGAGAACTAAATGTCCAAGTTGCCGAAGTAAATGCCAAAAAAGGCATCGGTCTGAACGGTTTGCGTTTGGCTGTGAATAAAACTTTAGAAACCAAATATGGTTCAAATGACTCATTACCAGTAGATTATGATACTGATTTAGTAGAAGAAATCAAAGAAAAATATGGTGATACCGACGACTATCATGCACTACTTTGGTTGGCAGAACACGATAATTTAAAGCAATTTGATGAAAAACAGAGAGCTGGATTTGACCAATTGCAAGAAAAATATCATTGGGACACTCAAAAGTTTCAAGCCAAAGAAACGATGGCTCGGTATGAAGTTCTGAACGAAATTGTTGACAGTTGTCTGCACCAATCACCCGTCGAAGAAGACCCAGTTATTACTTGGTCTGAGCGTTTAGACAAAGTTTTCCTTCACCGTTTTTGGGGATATTTCATTTTCTTGGGCATTCTTTTTGTCATGTTCCAAGCCATTTTCACGTGGGCAACCTATCCGCAAGACCTCATTGATTCGGGCATTGCAAGCCTGAATGATTTCTTAAAAACACAATTGCCCAAAAGCCAACTCACTGGTTTACTGACAGATGGACTTATAGCGGGAATTGGTGGCGTACTTATTTTTATTCCTCAGATTGCTTTTTTGTTCCTGTTCATTTCACTTTTAGAAGAAACAGGATATATGTCTCGTGTAATGTTTATCATGGACAAACTGATGCGACGTTTTGGTTTGAATGGCAAATCTGTCGTACCCCTGATTTCGGGTGTGGCGTGTGCCGTACCAGCCATCATGAGTACCCGCAGCATAGGTTCGTGGAAAGACCGCCTCATTACAATTATGGTTACGCCTTTGATGTCGTGTTCGGCAAGATTACCGATTTATACCATTCTCATTGCCTTGGTCGTTCCCGAAACGAGTAAATTATTTGGATTTTTCAATTTGCAGGGTGTAGCCTTATTCGGACTTTATTTACTTGGTTTTTTTATGGCATTGTTTTCGGCTTGGGTCATGAAGTTGATTCTAAAGACCAAAGAACGGAGTTATTTCATCATGGAATTACCCACTTTCAAAGCCCCAAGATTCAACCATATTATGCTTTCTATCTGGAATTCAGTAAAAGCATTTGTTCATGAAGCTGGGAAAATTATCGTTGCTATTTCGGTAGTGCTTTGGGTATTAGCAAGTTATGGTCCAGGAGATGCCATGCAACAAGCAGAAATTAAAGTAAAAACAGAAAATCCAACGCTTACAGGAAAGGATTTAGAAAATAAAATTGCAGCACAGAAATTAGAAAATTCTTATGCTGGAATTTTTGGTAAAACCCTCGAACCTGTCATTAAACCTTTGGGTTATGATTGGAAAATCGGCATAGCCTTGATTACATCTTTTGCCGCTCGTGAGGTTTTTGTGGGTACGATGTCAACCATTTATAGTTTAGGTGCTGACGTTGAAGACCAAGATGCAACTATCAAAAATAGAATGCGAGCAGAAATTAATCCAACCACAGGGAAACCCCTCTACGACACCGCATTGGGCTTTTCGCTCTTGATTTTCTACGCATTTGCGATGCAGTGCATGAGTACCCTCGCTACGACTTACCGAGAAACAAAATCATGGAAATATCCGACCATTCAATTCGTTTATATGACAGCTTTGGCATACATTTCAGCCTTTATTGTTTATCAGGTTTTGAAGTGAGAAAATTTCTATTGCCCCTAAAAACAACTCAAAATACCTATGAAAAAATTACCTCTAATCGTCATATTTGTTCTTTTACGCTCTTTTTCTTCACTTTGCCAAGACACATATTTTAGTTACGCAAAGATGATTAATAAGGCGGAAATGGCTATTGTACATCAAAATTTCAAGCAAGCCCAAACTATTTATGATAGTGCCTTTGCCATCAAATCTAAGAAATTCTCTAAAGATTATTATAATGCTTTGGTATGTTCAATCATAATCAAAAATATAGCTAAATCTGAAGAATATATTAGCACTCTGATTGATAGAGGAGCTTTATTGGATAATATCAAAACGGATACTGTAATCAACAAAGTGATGCAAATGCCTTTTTGGGCAAATATTATAACTGATTATTCAGCCCGCCATAAAAAAGCTATCAAAAAATTTAATTACCCTCTTTTTAAAGAATTAGAATTTCTCCGTGCAAGAGACCAGCACATGAGGGGACGAGAGGGTTCGTATAAAGTTTGGGGAGATACCATAAAAAAATTAGATGTCATTAACTACAAGCGTTTAGATGAAATATTTGAAACTTATGGGTTTCCAGACGAAGAATTAATTGGTAATGAGAACCCACGTTATGATGATTTACCACATTATATAATTTTGAGACATTTACAAGGAGATAAAGAGTATGACCGTTCCGTAGTCATGAAAAAAGCAGTTATAGAGGGGCGATTTTCTGCAAAATATTTTGCCTGGGTAATGGATTATGAGAATGATGAAAGGCACAATCCAGAGATTAATTTTGGAGTGACATTATATTATGAGATAGATAATCAGCTATATCTTGATAAATTTTCGGATAAATTCAAATTGAAAGTTAATAGAAATAGAGAAAGTGTAGGACTTGAAAATGTAGATGATTATCAGCAAAAAATATTGTACGAGCGAAAGGATAAACGGTTTAATTTCGGAAATCATTCTGGAATTTCAACAATGTCTTTTACAAATGAACAAGACAAAAAATCATTTATCGAAGGCTTCAAATAGAACAAAAAAATAAAAAATCCCACACCCAAAATGCTTTTACCAGAAGAAAAAAGACGCTATCAAAAACATCTTCTTCTGCCCCAAATTGGCGAAGAAGGGCAAACCAAGCTCAAAAATGCTCGGGTTTTGGTCGTTGGTGCTGGTGGTTTGGGCTGTCCTGTTTTGCTATATTTATCGGCGGCAGGGGTTGGTAAAATTGGCGTGATTGATGCTGATGTTGTGGATATGACAAACCTCCAAAGACAAGTGCTTTACAGAGTTGAAGACATCGGAAAATCAAAAGCAGTTATTGCCGTGAGTCGTCTCAAAAAACTGAACGATTCTATTGATTATGAGGTAATTAACCATAGATTTAAGCACGAAAATGCCGAAACTATTCTTCAAAATTATGACATTGTTGTTGACTGCACCGACAATTTTCCTACTCGTTACGCCATCAATGATTTTTGTGTGAAGCTCCAAAAGCCCTTTGTTTACGGGGCAATCCATCAGTTTGAAGGGCAAGTTTCTGTCTTTAATTTCAAGAACTCAGAAGGAATTTTAGGACCAACCTATCGCTGTCTTTTTCCAGAAGAACCTGCCGATGGAGAAATCCCGAATTGTGCTGAAATTGGGGTTCTTGGAATCCTCCCAGGGACACTTGGAATGTACCAAGCCAACGAAGTAGTGAAGATGATAACGGGCATCGGGACAGTCCTGAGTGGACAATTATTGATGGTAGATTTATTGGAAAATACTTCTCAGAAAATTCGTTTCAAACGAAAATCGAATGCTGAGACGCTTATTTTTCCAGAAAAGAAAATAGAAAAAACAGAAAGTGAATCATTCAATATTATGAAAACTATTTCGGTAAAAGAATTATCAGAACTTATTGATAATCAGAAAGATATATTCCTTTTAGATGTAAGGAATTTGGGAGAATATGAAACTTGTAGGTTAGCAAATGCAGTATTAATTCCGATGAATAGTATCCCGACAAGCGTTAAACATATTCCAAAAGACAAAAAAGTAATTGTGCATTGCCACCACGGAATGCGGTCGGCGAGTGTGATTCAATATTTAGAACAAAATCATGGTTTCGATAACCTCTACAACCTCACGGGAGGCATAGACGCTTGGGCAAGAGAAATTGATTTGGAAATGGTGAGATACTAATTTGCGTTATTCGATGTTCGGTTTTCGATGTCTGTTTTTGTTTCGATGCCTGATGTTCGGTTTTCGTTGTTCGTTTTTCGATGCTCGTTGTTCGTCCTAACATCGAAAAACGAACAACGAGAATCGAAATCAAATCCCCATTTTTTCCATATAAGATTGCAAAATAATTACGGCTGAAACCTTGTCGATATTACCCTTCACTTTTCTATCTTTTTTAGAAGTTCCACTCGCAATCATCGACTGCATTGCCATCACAGAAGTAAATCTTTCGTCATGCGTATGTACAGGAGTTTCTGGAAAATTTTTCTGCAATAATTTCACAAAACCCTTCACCAAACTTGTGTTATTGGTGTCAGAGCCATCCAATTGGCTGGGCATTCCAACCACAAAAACCTCTACTGGTTCGTTTTCTGCATAGTTTTTCAAGAAATTAATCACGTCCATACTATGAACAGTATCCAAAGCTGTGGCAATAATTTTCAGAGGGTCAGTCACTGCCAAACCTACTCTTTTCGACCCATAATCTATTGCTAAAATCCTACCCATATTTTTAATTGTTGAATCATTGAGGTTTGACTGGGCAGCGCTCTGCTTGTTGAAAGTACTTTGAGATTTCTCTCCAACAAATCAACAAATCAAACCTCAATAACTGATTAAAAGTTACCTTTTTTCAAAGTTACGTCAAATAGATAGGAATGGAAGAAATAATTTTTTCTAATCTCAAAATGGGGTTCTACCAGATTGTTTGTATCTTTAATGACAGAACGTACAAGATTAGAAAATGAAGGAGAATAAAGAGATTAAAAATCACCCAACCACTGTTAAACTACCAATTCTTGTTGCCCTGACTTTAGCAGGCGGAATTTTGGTAGGGGCAAACTTCTTCGGAGGAAAAAGCCGCATGAATAATATTTCAAAAGGCTACAATAAATTTAGAGAAGTCCTCTCTTTGATTGAAACCAGTTACGTTGATACTGTAAATACTGATACCTTGGTTGACTATTCCATCAAAAAAATGTTGGAAAAACTTGACCCACACACCTTATATTTTACTACGGATGAAACCTCATCAGCAAGAGCCCCACTCGAATCAGGCTACGACGGCGTGGGTATAGAATACAATTTTTTTAGCGATACTATTCATGTAATTTCAGTTATTCCTGGCGGTCCTTCAGACGTTGCTGGTTTAAGAAGCGATGACAAAATCATCAAAACAGATGGTGTACCAGTAGTAGGCTCAAAAATAACTAACTCTTTCATTTATAGTAGATTACGAGGAAAAAGAGGCTCAGAAGTTACGATTGAAGTTTTGAGAAAAGGCGAGAAAAAACTCAAAATGCTCACTATTACTCGTGACAGAATCCCGTCTTACTCTATTACAGGTAGTTATATGGTTGACCCACAAACGGGCTACATCAAAGTAGAACGTTTCTCGGAAAATACCTTCGACGAATTCAAAAATCATTTATCATTGTTGAAAACAGCAGGTATGAAACGCCTTGTGATTGACCTTCGTGGAAATCCAGGCGGTTATAAAGATCGTGCAGAAAAAATGGTAGATGAATTAGTAGCAGGCGAAAAATTAATTGTCCGCACAGACGGAAAAGGCACACAATATGATTCCGAAACTTACACTAAAAAAGAAGGTATTTTTGAAAAAGGAGCAGTTATCGTTTTAATGGACGAAGGTTCGGCTTCGGCAGCAGAAATAGTAGCTGGTGCTTTACAAGATAATGACCGTGCTTTAGTTGTTGGTCGTCGTTCTTTCGGAAAAGGATTGGTACAAATGCCTGTCAATCTTTCGGACGGTTCAGAACTTCGTCTTACAATTTCAAGATATTATACCCCAAGCGGAAGAAGTATTCAGAAACCATATTCTTCTGGCAATGACGAAGACTACGAAAAAGACTACGAAAAACGCATGAAAAGCGGAGAGTTTTTTGTGGCAGATAGTATCAAATTCAACGAAAAATCAAAGTATAAAACCATTGGTGGGCGTACCGTTTATGGTGGTGGAGGCATTACACCAGATGTATTTATTCCACGAGATACAACCATGATAACCAAGTTTTTAAATGAACTTTGGGCAAAAAATGTTATCAGAGAATATGCGTTTAATTATTCAACAGAAAATAGAAAAGCCCTCGAAAAACTCACTTTCAAGGATTTTAACAAACTATTTGTAGTAAACGAAGCCATGATGGTGGAACTTTTGAAACTTTCAAAACAAGTTGGAATCAAAGGAAAAGACAATGAATATGCTCGTTCAAAACCATATATTCGTTACCAAATAAAGGCGTACATTGCCCGTAATATTTGGCAAAACAAATTCAATGAAGGTCTGAATAATGAGTATTTCCAAGTGATGCTACCATTAGACGAAACACTTCAAAAATCACTCAGATATTTTGACCGTGCCGAAAAAATGGCACGAGGAGAATTAGCCCTTGAAAAAGAAATTTCACATTGGGGAACAAAAGGTAAACAGTAAATAGATAAATATTTTAATAAAAGGTTTGGTAGATATTTGTCTAAAGCTCAAAATTTACTACCTTTGCAGTCCCTTTGGGAAAACCGTTAATCATCAATGACTAAAAGTTACATCTAAGTGACTCAGAATCAGGCAAAAGATATACGATTAACGACCGAATGTCTTAACGATTAACGCAAAACGAAAATAAAGCAATGGCTAAGAAAGGTAATAGAATTCAAGTAATTTTGGAATGTACTGAGCAAAAAACATCAGGTGTTCCAGGGATGTCACGTTACATCACTACAAAAAACCGTAAAAATACTACGGCACGTATCGAGTTGAAGAAATACAACCGATTCATGAAAAAAGTAACAGTACACAAAGAAATCAAGTAATTAACTTAGTGATTGTTTGAAAAATAACATCACTCAAAGCTCAATAAAGAAATGGCAAAGAAGGTAGTTGCAACGCTCAAGAAAGAAGGTGGCGTTAAATATGCAAAAATTATTAAAGCTGTAAAAAGTCCAGTTACAGGTGCTTACACTTTCAAAGAAGAAATCATTCTTCAAGACGAAGTGGCAAATGCTTTGAAAGGATAATTTTCAATTTGAAAACTTATCGTTTACAATATTTTAAAAAGTCCCTTCATCGGGACTTTTTTTGTTTTACTTTTGTTTGAAGGTTATCAAGTATAGAGTTAAAGGTTTATGAGTTAAGAGTTTTAAACAGCTTCAAAATGTTATTCGGCATCAAGTACTTTCAACTTTTTACTTTTACACTAACCATATTAGACTTTCTCCGCTACAAAACTAAAAATTAACTCAGAATGGGCTTATTTGATTTTTTCAAGAAAAAAGAAACGTTAAACACCGAAGAAAAGGAATCTCTCGACAAAGGTCTGGAAAAAACTAAAGAAGGTTTTTTCGGAAAACTGAGTAGAGCGGTTGTCGGAAAATCGAAAGTTGATGAAGATGTTTTGGATGAATTAGAAGAAATTCTGATTTCGTCAGACGTTGGTGTAGAAACAACTGTAAAGATTATTCGTAGAATTGAAGAACGAGTTTCTCGTGATAAATTTCTGACTACCAATGAGTTAGACGTAATTCTCAGGGAAGAAATCGCTGGACTTTTATCTGAAAACAAAACGCATGATGTCTCCAATGCTTTCCAAATGTCGGACATTAAGCCTTATGTCATTATGGTTGTCGGTGTGAATGGCGTTGGAAAAACCACAACGATTGGTAAATTGGCATCTCAGTTTCATAAAGCAGGCAATAAAGTTGTATTAGGTGCTGGCGATACTTTCCGTGCAGCAGCAGTTGACCAACTCAAACTTTGGGGTAATCGTGTAGGTGTACAAGTAATTGACCACGGTATGAATACCGACCCCGCAGCAGTTGCATTTGATGCCGTGAAACAAGCCAAAGAACAAGGTGCTGACGTTGTGATTATTGATACCGCAGGAAGGTTGCATAATAAAGTCAATTTGATGAATGAACTTTCTAAAATCAAGCGAGTGATTCAGAAATTTATTCCTGATGCACCGCATGAAGTTTTATTAGTTTTGGATGGTTCAACAGGGCAAAATGCGTTTATCCAAGCACAAGAATTCACGAAGGTTACAGAAGTTACGGCACTGGCTATCACGAAGTTAGACGGTACTGCCAAAGGCGGTGTTGTCATTGGGATTTCAGATCAATTAAAGATTCCCGTAAAATATATTGGTGTGGGAGAAAAAATTGAAGATCTCCAAGTTTTCAATAAAAAAGAATTTGTTGATTCGTTTTTTAAGCGGGTTTAATGAGTTTGAAGACAATCAGGTTTACAGAAATGCTTGGACTTCGGTTCAAGCATTTTTTTGTGAAATTCACCCAAAATCATCCTACTTTTACAAGGTACTGTCAAGTCCTGTGACCATTCTTCACGATAAGTCTTTTCTATCATCATGCTATTCTATTAATATTGCATAAATCTTAGTAATTTAACGAGTACAAAGCCTTGAGCTTATACTGATAAACTAAAAATACTTTACAATTCATGGCAGAACAAGAATCAAGTTTCGGACGAAAGTTATTGAGTTTCTTTGTTGAAGAAGACACTACCCATACGCAGACACAAACTAATGTGACACCTACGCCTTCTGGCGGAACGCCTCAAGTGCAGGTACAGCAAACGGTTGCCGTTCAGAATTCGGCAGGGACTGGAGTGGTCGATAAAAAATTTGTTGACCATTTCGTACAATTGATTGAAAAATCAAATCTGAAAGGTCCTGATTATTTTGAATATATGCAGGCTTTGAAAAGTTTAGCAGGTTTGGGGCTTTCTGAAGACAAACAATATCAGGCAGCTTGGGCGAGTTTCAAGGCGATGGGGGGCATTACAGACCAAACTGTTCTGACAACCACTGCCAATCAGTATATTAGTATTTTGGATACTGACCGTCAGAGTTTTTTGAAGGATGTCGAAGCCGCCGTAACTGAAAAAGTAGGCGGGCTTAAAGGTCAACTGCAACAAATGCAACAAGACAATGAAGCAATGGCGAAGCAAATCATTGATTTACAGAACCGTATCAATGAAAATAACAGTAAAATTCAGAAGACTACGAATGACATTGCCGAACAAAGCATGAAAATTACGGGTAATAAAAACAATTATGAATTAACGTATTCATCTTTTGTGGAACAAATAAAAGGCGATATTTCAAAGATTCAGAGGTATTTAGCTTCTTAGTAAACTTTTTCTTAATCACTTAAAAAAACCTCTCCCCCAGAGGCAAAATTCAAGGGGCTTTTTCTAAAATGGCAGCAGACTTATCTCAAATTGGTGGAGAATCTCCACAAAAATCTTTCTGGAGCAAGCCTGAAGGTATTACTTCAATATTTTTCATGGCGGCAGTCGGAGCATTTGGTTTGTATTATTTCAACAAAATTGTTGAATTTCTGATAAAAGTTACCGAAAACACGCTTTATCTGGGTTTCTTATTGGCGGCTTTGGCATTGGTGATTTTCTTAATTACCAGTAAAGATGTCCGTACGGCGGTGTTCTTTTTGTACAAAACTTTGATGAGAAAAATCGCAGGTTTAATTGTGCAACTTGACCCTATTGCTATCATGAAAATTTATATTCAGGATCTTCGAGAGAAAAAAGAAAAAATGTCTGGACAGGTGGATATTTTGGCTGGTCAGTTGACGAAGTTGAATAAAAAAATCAATGAAAATAACGACAATATCAAGCTAAAATTCGCTGAGGCTAACAAAGCAAATACCATGACAGACAAACCTGGCATGAAAGAAGCTGCTTCATTGGCAACTATCGAAGGGGCTGGTTTGCAGGAAATGAATGAGAAATTATTGCCTTTGCAACGCAACATGAAAACGATTTTGGGTTTCATGGAGAAAGTTCAGACTTCGGCAGATTATATTATCAAAGAAACTGAAATTAAGGTAAAATTGAAAGAGGCTGAGTATGAAATTGTAAAAAGTAGCTCGAACGCTTTGAAGACTGCGATTAGTATTTTCAAGGGAAATCCAGACAAGAAGTTTTATTTCGATGAGTCGATGGATTACATTCAAGACGATATGAGTCAGAAATTAGGAGAAATGAAGCGTGCAATGGATTTATCAATGGATTTTGTAAACTCTGTTGACATTCAAAACGGAATCCTGACCGACAAAGGTCAAGTGATGTTGGATGCTTTCAATAATGGTGAATTCAAGATGATTAGTATTGATGCACCTGCTGAAACTTCAACAAAAGCAATCAATCCTGCCAAAGACTCTGATTATAAGGGACTTTTGGAATAAATAGATAATTGTTGAATTTTGAATTGTTGAGTTGTTGGAAGGTCAATTCCCTTTCCAACAATTCAATAATTCAAACAAATAAATTTTGTAAAAATGTATCCAAGGATTGAGCTTACGCCCGTTGTCAAGATTTTGTTATTGATTAATGTGGGATTTTATTTATTGGCAGCAGCAGGTATCAAGCTGGACGGGATGATGATGTATTATTTTGAATCTCCTCAGTTCAAACCTTACCAAATTATTACTTATATGTTTGCCCACTCTGGGACAGCCCATGTTTTTAGTAATATGTTCTCATTGTTTATGTTCGGTCCAATGTTGGAACGACTTTGGGGTTCTCAGCGTTTTCTATTTTTCTACCTGTTTTGTGGTGTAGGTGCAGGACTTTTGTACATGGGAATTAACTGGTATGAAGTTTCTCAGATAAAAGCAGCAGCGAGTGCCTATTTACAAGATCCAAATCCTACAAGTTTTGTTGGTTTTATACACAAGATTTTTGGTCAATTTCCGTTTGACTTGCAGGAATTTACTCAAAGTTTTCAAAAAAATCCTACTGATGCAGGAATGATTGCTGAAACTTCATCTTTTGTCAAGAAGATGGTTTTGGATTCAATGAATGGAGGGATGCTGGGGGCTTCGGGAGCGGTTTTTGGGCTTCTGATGGCTTTTGGGCTACTTTTCCCGAATACTGAGCTGTTTTTATTTTTAATTCCTTTTCCTATAAAAGCCAAATATTTTGTAACTTTATATGGGTTCTACGAGTTATATGCAGGAATACACAGGACACCAGGCGACAATGTTGCACACTTTGCCCATATTGGCGGTATGCTTTTTGCCTATATTTTAATACGATATTGGAGTACCAAAAAAGATAGATTTTATTAACAGAGGAAATAGAAATGAGTGGTATTTTAGATGACTTTCGCAACGCTTTCACCAAACGCAACAATGGTTTGGTTCAGATTATATTGATTAATGTAGTTGTATTTTTGGTGTGTGCAATTATTGGAACGATTCTATTTTTTGCAAAAATTGACGATTCTATCATTGTTAATCAATTGTCATTATCAAGTAGTCTGCCCTATCTACTGACCCATCCTTGGACACTCATTACCAACTTTTTTACCCATTTTGGCTTCTTTCATATTCTCTTCAATATGCTGTTTTTGTATTGGTTCGGGCTTTTGATTGAAGAATATTTAGGTGGGCGAAGGCTCATAAATTTATATATCCTCGGAGGACTTTTCAGTTCGGTTATTTATCTGATTGCCTATAATACAATTCCTACATTAATGGGCGTAAGTACAGTTGTAGGGGCTTCTGGGGCAATTTTCGCAGTGGTAGTTGGGGCAGCAACGTTATTGCCAGACTACACGCTTTTCTTGTTTTTGATTGGACCAGTCAAAATTAAATACATTGCTCTTTTCTACGTAGTTTTATCATTTGTTGAATTACGTTTTTCTAATACTGGAGGAAATTTAGTGCATTTGGGCGGAGCTTTATTGGGCTTTGTTTACGTTCGTCAACTGCAAAGCGGAAGGGATTTAGGTGCTCCAATTGATGCAACACTCAATTTTTTCAAAAACTTATTCAAGAAAAATGAAACGCCAACTGTCAATGTAACGTATCGTTCTCAAAGACAAAATTCTTATAGTAACGCTGCTCCTGCGGGGTTTCCTGATGATGAAGAAGTAGATGAAATTTTAGATAAAATCTCAAAATCAGGCTACGAAAGTCTGAGTAAAGACGAGAAACAAAAACTCTTTAAAGCAAGTCAGAAGAGTTAATTTCAAAAAGTATATATTGTGAAAGAGCGAACTTCGGTTCGCTTTTTTTATGTCTAAATGTCAGTTAAGAAACTAAATTTCTGAATTAAACCATTACTGCGTATTTTCGTTATAAATATACAGATTTTCTATTTCTTAACTCAACCAATTTCATCATGTTAAAAACTACTTTAAAAGCATCTTTATTTCTGCTGGGAATTTTGCCTTTTTCAGGTCTTGCCCAAGATAAAAAAGGAGATTCAAAGGCTACTACTGCTGCCACTACCACACCACCCAAGGTTGACCCACCTAAATCTGGACCAAAACCTTACAAGGAAGTAATCACGGACAAAGCCAAGACCACAAAGGGACTTTTGACAGTTCATAAAATTGAAGATAAGTATTTCTTTGAAATTCCTGATTCTTTGATGGGAAGAGAGATTATGGCGATTACTCGTATCTCTAAATCAGCCACTATTCAAGGAACTTATGGTGGTGAATTATTGAACCGCCAAGTGATTCGTTTCGAGAAAGCCCCTGAAAATAAAATCTTTATCAGAGCGGTTCAGTACATCAATGTTTCGCCAGATTCTACTGCCCCAATGTACAAGGCAGTTCGTAATTCAAATATTGACCCTATCGCACAAGCCTTTGATTTAAAGGCAGTTAAAAAAGATTCTGTTCTGAAAACCAGTAACTCAGTTATTGAAGTTACAGACTTTTTTAAGGGAGATAACCAAATAATTTCATTGTCACCTTTTGCGAAAAGTATTAATAAAATTACGTCAATTGCTGCTGACCGTACTTATATTCAGAGTATCAAATCATATCCGATTAATACCGAAATTAAAACTGTAAAGACTTACAACGGCATTCCGCCAACGCCTTCATTTAGTCCTTCGCCAATTCCACAATTGCCGACACCTGCGGCTATTGCTGCAACGGGGGCAATCACGATGGAGTTGAATACCTCTCTGATTTTGTTGCCAGCAACGCCCATGAAACAGCGTTATTATGACGGACGTATTGGCTATTTTGCGAATGGATATACTGTTTTTGACGAAAATTCTCAGCGTACCGAAGACCGTACTTTTGCCGTAAGATGGCGTTTAGAGGCAAAAAATAAAGAAGACGAAGAACGCCAAAAGAAGGGCGAGTTGATTGAACCGAAAAAACCGATTATTTATTATATCGACCCTGCAACGCCTGCAAAATGGAGAAAATACCTCAAATTAGGCGTTGATGATTGGCAAAAAGCGTTTGAAGCTGCTGGTTGGAAAAATGCCATCAGGGGAGAGATGTTGGCAGATAATGATACCACAATTAGCTTGGAAGATGCTCGTTATTCGGCAATCCGTTATTTTGCTTCGGATATTGAAAACGCTTACGGTCCGAATGTACATGACCCACGTTCAGGCGAGATTCTCGAAAGTCATATTGGCTGGTACCATAACGTGATGAAGTTATTGAAAAAATGGTATGTAACTCAGGGGGCTGCGGTTGACCCTCGTGCCAGAAAGAATAAATTTGATGATGAATTAATGGGAGATTTGATTCGTTTCGTATCATCACACGAAGTTGGTCATACTTTGGGGCTACGTCATAACTATGGTTCAAGTAGTACAATTCCTGTTGAAAAACTCCGTGACCCAAAATGGATTGCAGAACATGGACATACGCCTTCAATTATGGATTATGCTCGTTTTAATTACGTGGCTCAACCAGAAGATGGTGTGAAAGACCTTTATCCAAGAATTGGCGAATACGATAATTGGGCTATCGAATGGGGCTATAAACCTACTTACGATGCCAAAGATGCAGAAGATGATAAGAAAATTTGGAACAAAGTTTATATTGACCGCATTGCGAAAAATCCAAGAATTTGGTTTGGAACAGAAACCAATCCTTATGACCCACGCTCGCAAAGTGAGTGCCTCGGCGACAATAATATGTTGGCAAGTGATTATGGTATCAAAAACTTGAAGAGAATTTTGCCAAATCTTGCGGAATGGACAAAGGAAGAAAGTCAGGATTATGATATGTTGGATGAAGCCTACAATGAGATTATTTTTCAGTTCCGTCGTTATATCGGACACGTGACGAAGAACGTTGGAGGAATTTTTGAAACCCCAAAAACGTTCGATGAAGCTGGTACAGTCTATGAACCAACCCCAAGAAACACCCAAAAAGAAGCCGTAACGTGGTTGACTCGTAATGTTTTTGATACGCCAACATGGTTGATTGATGATAAAATTATGGCAAAAATTCGCCCAGACCAGGGGATTGATGCCATCAGTAGAATTCAGGAAAGTTCATTGAATAACTTGTTTGTCACAGACAGATTACAACGTTTGATAGAAACACAGGCAAAGTTCCCTGCACAATATGGTTTGGACGAAATGTTTACCGATGTCAGAAATAGTATTTGGTCAGAATTGCGTACTCGGAGTAGTATCAATAATTACCGTCGTAATCTCCAGAAGGTTTTTGTTGAAAAAATGATTGCGACACTCAATCCGCAACCAACGATAGCGTTCTCTGGGTTTTCGTTCAGAGGAACGGTTATCCCGAATGCCGTTGACCCACGCAAGACCGATATTGTATCAGTAGCTCGTGGGCATTTGTTGGCTTTGAGAGACGAAATCAAATCTGCCCAGTTCATGTACACAGACAAAATGAGTAAATATCACCTTCAAGATTGTTTATTCAGAATTGAAAAAGCATTAGACCCGAAGTGATTTTGAATTAGAAGCTCATAAAAAAGCCCTTCCAAAATTTGTTTGGAATGGCTTTTTTATGGGAAAATTAACCCAAGAATTATTACATTCTAATTTTGGCTATAATGATTCTTCAACTTCGCATAATCCTGCACTATAAAGTTAAGAAGGTCAACATTATCTAAAATTTCAATAAACGCTACATCCATCTTCAATATCTTACAAATTTCATCTAATCGCTCTATTGAAAGGTATATTTCTCCAATTTCGAGAAGTTGATAAGTTTGTTGGCGAATTTTAAGTTCCGTAGCCATGTTTTCTTGGGAATAGCCTCTCAATAAACGTGCGATTCTAATTTTCTTTCCTAAGTCTAAGGTTTTCTTCATTATCGTAACAGGTTGGTTGGTCATAGAATATTTTGTCACAAGCAAATATATGAAAATACTTGTTATTTACAGAAAGAATTCTTGTTTTTTACAAGTATTTTTATTGCTTTCAACTAAAAGAATAGTGAAACATTTGTATGCTCAATTAATTGAGTCGCAGATGTCGAACAGCGGATATAGTAGGCAAAAAAATAAATAGTCAAAACACTATGAGAAAGCTAAGTAAATTGGTCAAAATGATTGTTGTACCTGCCCTTATGATTGTAGGTGTGGTCTCATGTAACAAAAATGATCTTGAGGTAACACCACAAGAAACTTTACAGAATTCTGCTACTGTCTCTTCCAGTAAGTTAGGTTTTTTAGAATTTAAAGATGTTGAAACATTTCAGCAGACTGTTAGTAAATTGAAAGACTTATCGCAAGATGAAAGAATAGCTTGGGAGAAAAAACACAATTTTACATCGCTAAAATCAATTCACGAGAAAGTACTTAGTGACGAGTCGGAATTGTATGGAAAATTAAAAATTACTTTTAAGGATGTAACAAAAATTAACGATAGTGATTTTCCTGCTATTCATTCTGAATCTTTTGAAAAATATAAGAATTCTATTGTGAGTACTGGTGAGCGGATAATAAATACTCCATCAATGGATATTGGTTTCAGTGAATATGCTACAATTGTTGATAAAGATGGATATGTTAAAATTGGGAAAGGCTTATTTCAATTTGAGAAAGGTTTAATAAAAGTTTCCAATATTGTTGGGGAAGTGAAATCAACGGATTTAGATATTATTAATCAAGCAAGAAAATCAACGAGTAATGTAAAAATTATAGCGAGCAATACTAATTCCAGTAATACGAAAATTTCATCTTTCAATGGTTCATTATTTTCTCCTCCAGCAGCACTTGGAAGTAGATTAATATTTGGTAGAGTAGATTATCAAGATACTTTTAAAGTTGCTGACCCAAGTGAACCTGGGGCTTTTTTTGTTAACTTCTTGGGCTTATCTTTTTGGTTTGCACCAATCGTGAGTACAAAAACGTCTATGGTAGTACATCGCTCTTATTGGTATGCCGGACCTGCACCAGAAAGTAATTGCCCAGTTAGTTTAGAGGGTAATATCATAACGACTGGTTATCAATATGGACAGACAAACAGTGCTGGTATTTTTGAACATGATAGTTTTGTTTACGGTTCAGGATCTTTTGCTTTACCAATTGTAAATGTAGGTTTTCGACTCCCAAATTCAACAGGGGGTTATTCTCAGGTAACAAGTATATTCCAATATCTTTAGAATCATAAATTCCATAAAAAAAGCCCTTCCAAACAAATTTTGGAAGGGCTTTTTTTATAGCACCTATAATGTTTAGAACTTCACAGCTAAACCAAGACGAGAAGAAGAGAGACCTGTATAGCCTAATTCTACAAAAGCTCCGATTTTTTCAGTAAAGTAATATTTACCACCAATAAAGTAGTTAAAGAAGATACCATTACCATAACTATATCCAAAACCATAACTTGAATCATTCCATTTAAAACTTTGGTATCCCAAGCCGAGACCTGCATACAAGTCAATTTTGTCATCATTCAATTTCAATAACGGAGCTAAGTGATATGAACCTCTTGCTCCCACATAAAATGCTGTATAACCCCAGTCAGCAAGTCCACTACTCTTACCAGAGTTATAATCGAACTGACCACCAACACTGATATTTTCATTGATGCCTGATTCATAAGAAACACCAAATGGTGTACCAAAGTAGTACGATGATAAACCCACACCAACATTTAATAATTTATCTCCTTCTTTATATGCCTGAGCATTAACTTTTGAAGAGAACAGAAGAGCAGTAACAACGAATGTTAAAGTAAGTAATTTTTTCATGAGCGTAATTTGTTTAAGTTTTTAATTAACTAAGAGAATTTAATTATAGTAAATATCCCTATTTTCTACGAATAGTGCAAATTAAGGGAAAAAAACTGAGAGCGATACTCTGTTATTTAGTAAACGGTCATTATTGGGGGATAAATAATGTTGATTCTTGTAAAATTTATAAAAATCTCATTGCATTGGCTTAGCGTCAATAGTGAATTTTAGAATATACCCTTCTCCTTCTTTACCTTCTGAGGCAATAAATAAGTCTCCATTCGGGGCAAAACAGATGCCTTCTGGTTGTTTAAAAGTACTCGGATTTAAGGAAAATAAGGCTTCTTTATGTCCGTCTTTTGCTAAAACTAATAACTTTTTCCCATCAGAAGCAATGATAAAAGTTTGCCCCGTAAGCGGGTGTACCGCAACCCCTGATGGTCTGAAATCCTTTCCATTGGCTTCGTCAATTACTTGTTCTTCGGGAATAGCAATATTTTTGAACAAGGTTTTTGTTTCAAAATTATAAGCATAAATCATCTTCTTGTCGTCTTTATCTTTTACTCTTTCTTTGGCTGCCAATAGCAAATTCTTAGTCTTGGGGTCATAGCCGAGTCCTTCGTATTCAATTACGTCTGGGTTGGTGCAGTCAATTTCACGTTCAAAGGGCAGACCAATTTTAAATCCTTTCAGTTTGCCATTACTTTTCAAGACAAAAACTTCATCGCCCACTACTTCTACGCCTTCGTAGTCGCCATCTTTAGCGAAAGGAATTTTGTCGATTATTTTTTTCTGAACAAAATCATAGACAAAAATTTTGCCTTGCTCGTCGTTCACACAAATTAATTGATTGTCTTTGTAGAAAGAAAGTCCAGAAATCTCTCTGAGTTTATCGGGGAGAATGTATTTTTCAGAAGGAGTTTCAAAATGATAAGGAAGGCTAATATTCTGGAATACCTCCGTAGTAGTTGTATCTTGGTTTTTGTTTTTGGGTTCACAAGCATACAAAAAAACAAGACTGAGTAGGACAAGACTAAAGTGTTTCATATTGTTGAGATTTTTTTTCAAAGATACTTTTTTCGACTCTTAATTCTTTAAAACGGTACCAATTTTAGTTCATTAAAACCAAATCTTTACTTTCTTATGTTTTGGCTAAGTCTCAATAAATCACTAACTTGCAGGCGTAAACTATACAATAACACACATATTTTCGTTTACACTCCTGTCGTCTTTTCCTTTACTTCAAACTAAAAAAACCATTTTTTTAATATTATAAACTTGAGATGTAACTCAAGGATAGTATTTGCGTCCCAATATAAAACCACCGAATTTTAGAAATGAAGAATCTTATAGGAATTTTGATTTGCTTTTTTGTTGCAGTAAACCTTGCCAATGCCCAAGACGGTCAGATTATGAACGGAAGGGCATCTTTTTATGCTGATAAACTTCAAGGTAAAAGAACATCAAGTGGTGAACCTTACGTGCGTGAGGGCTACACGGCATCGCACAGGACGTTGCCTTTCGGAACTTTGTTGGAAGTTACTAATAAAGCCAACGGGCTATCGGTAGTTGTACGGGTAAATGACCGTGGACCTTTCGACAAAAAACTTACCATTGACCTTTCTTATGCTGCCGCAAACGATATTGGAATGATTGGGGCAGGTATAGCAAATGTAAAAATCAAAATCATGACATTGGGTGATAATGCGACACAACCCTATCAGGAAGTAACTGAAAATGTGACAGTTAGCTATCCGTCAAACCCCGTAGTGATTGCTCCAGTGTCAACACCTACGCCAACTCCAACTTACAGAAATGAAGTGAGTCTATCTCAATTTCCACAATATGAGCGTCTGAAGGTTGATACCGTGAATGGAAAGCCCATCGTGAGAGATACTAAAAAAGTAAATGTTGTTGTTGAAAAAAAGCCCATAGCCGAGGAGAAAAAATATAAATACGTGGTGGTAGTAAGAGACAAAGATGGAAAAATTCGCTTAGATTCAAGCGATGTTCGCCCACCTGCTACGGCGATTAAAAAGTAGAAAAATTCAAAAAAAGCAATGGTTACAAGCATTTTCTCTGAGAAAAATGCTAATTTTGTAGTGAAGCTGTTTAACAGTCCTAAGTATTAAGTCCTAAGAATTAAGAAATTTTGACTAACCAAAACTTCTTAATTCTTAGGACATAGTTCTTAATACTCATTCACAGACTTTCCCAAAAAAGTTCTTTATATTTTAAATATTACATGGTAAACCGCAGACTTCTCCGCACAAAGGCTTTTCAAACTTTGTATGCCTTCCGCCAAGCGGAAAGAGCTAATTTTCTTTTAGCTTCTGATCAAATTTCCGAAATTTTCTTGCCAAATCTTGATTCAATGATTCCCAAAGAAGAGCAAACTCAACAGCTCGAAGGACTTCGTCAATTGGCAGAACTCTACTTCACAGAACTTTACACAAAACAAATCAAAGATGATGAGGACACTCCGCCAGAAGCAAAAAATGCTGCAAAATTAGCATTGGCTTCGTATCGTGAGAGCGTCCAAAAAGATAGAACTCGTTTCACTAAAATCATGGTAAACGACGTAGAAGGTTTGTATAAAACTTATCTTCGTATTTTATTGATTATCAGAGAATTAGGCAAAATTGCAGTATGGGATGAAGGCAGACGCTATGTAGAAACTGACATCAAAACTTCACGTTTGGCACAAAACCAAGTGATGATGTTATTGACAGATTTCTCGGCATTAGAGACAGAATCCATTCGTCAGGACGTGAAAATTACTACTGATTATCATAATACAATCAAAAAATTATTCATTGATATAATCCTTCCTGACCCCGATTTTCAGACGTATCTTAGTGTTTCAAAACCTACTTTTGAAGATGATTTGCAAATAATTAATCATCTTTTGAAGACTTTTGTGCTGAAACATTATTTGATAACGGATGATTTTGAGGAAAAAGATATAAATTGGAATGAAAATAAAGATGTCCTGAAAAGTTTAGCTGTAAAAACTTTCAAAATTACTGAAGGGCAGGCATTAGAATTACAACCTTTAGCGTTGAATTGGGAAGACGATAAATACTACTTTTTGGACATCTTCAATAATACGCTTGATAATGATGAGTATTACGAAAAACTGATTGTTGAACAAACTCAGAATTGGGAAGCCGACCGTTTGGCAATGACTGATGTTATTATCATGAAAATGGCTTTGGCAGAAATGATTAATTTCCCGAGTATTCCGACAAAAGTAACAATCAATGAATTTATTGAATTAGCAAAGAATTATTCTACCCCAAAATCAGGTAATTTTGTGAATGGTCTCTTGGATAAACTTTCCGTGAAATTACAAGCAGAAGGCGTGATTCGTAAATCTGGGCGAGGATTGATTGATAATAAATAGCAACCTTTTAATTATAACAACAATGAACAAATCATCAAAAACATTTTGGGCATTTATGGCAGGGGCTACGGCAGGTGCAATTTTAGGAATTTTGTACGCCCCCGACAAAGGTGAAAATACCAGAAATAAATTATATTACCAGTTGAATAAATACCGTGACCAATTGAAGCAATTGCTGAACGATTTGATTGACGGAAAAGAAATTCATGAATCTTTGGCAAAAGCCGAGGGTAAAAAAGTAGTAAACGAAGCTCGTGAAAAAGCAGAACGCCTTTTGGAAGACGTAGAAACAATGATGAGCCAAATCAAAACAAATAAAGCATAAGGGGAATTGAAAATTAAAAGTGTAGAATTAAAAATTCAAGACATTGATAATCAATAGCTTATGAATATTTGATAACTTATTGACTTAAAACTTAATGACTCCTTGAAAGGACAAACAAAAGATTAATATTTTATGAAAAAAGTACTCATTTTGGCATTTTCTGCGAGTTTATTTTTTAGTGCTTGCCAGAATAAACAAAAAAACGGTGGCATGACAGTAGAAGAATTATCTGATTCTTTGAAAGCCATTACGCCAACTGCCGAAAAATTTCCTGTGATGGAATTTGATAAATCAGTCGTGGATTTAGGAAAAATCAATGAAGGCGATAGCCTATTTCATACTTACCGTTTCGTGAACAAAGGAAATATGCCTTTGGTAATCAGTAGTGTAAATGCTTCATGCGGCTGTACCACTCCGAAATGGACACAAGAGCCAGTTTTACCAGGCGGTTCGGGTGAAATCAGTGTGAAATTTAATAGTAAAAATAAAGAAGGGAAACTTCGTAAAACTGTTTCGATTTATGCCAACACAGACCCACAACAAAACGAAGTGGCGTTTAATGTAGAGGTTATAAAAAAAGAGAAGTAGTTGCAATAATTTGATTATCAAACACTTAACCAAAAAATCATGTTCAATTCAATTTTATTACAAGGAATGGGAGGCGGTAGCGGAATGTCAACCCTAATTCTATTTGGTGGGGTATTTATCGTGATGTATTTCTTCATGATTCGTCCACAACAAAAGAAACAAAAAGAACAACAAACTTTTATTGATGGCTTGAAAGCTGGCGAAAACGTTGTGACAATCGGTGGCGTTCATGGTAAAATTATTACTGTAAACGACAAAACTGTTGTGGTAGAAATAGACGGAAACAAAGGCGTAAGAGTTCGTTTCGAGAAAACGGCTATCTCTAAAGATGCTTCAACAAGATTAGGAACAGAGTAGTTTTATAGGCAATCAGCTTTCGGCAATCAGCAATTGCCGAAAGCTAATAGCCGACCGCCAATAGCCAATAGCTAAAAATCATAAACCCATGAAATCAGAAAGTACTAAAACTGACTATAAAGCAATTATTTTATGCCTTTTGGCAGCTATGATTTTTTGGCTAATGAATGCCCTAAATAAAGATGGGTATTCTGAAAAAATATCTTTCCCCTTGAAGTTTGTTTATGATGATTCCCTCTACGTACCTACGCAACCATTGCCCGAAAAGATTTTTGTAAATGTAAGTGGCAATGGCTGGGATTTACTCAGGAAAGCCTTCTCTTTAGATGTAAATCCAGTGCGTTACCAGATTAATAAACCAATGAAAACCAGGTACTTAAATACCTCCACCCTTCAGGATTCGATTCAGGGGTTCATCAAAGGTGTTCGGGTAAATAATGTGGTTTCTGATAGATTTGAATTAGAATTTGACAGAAAAATTAGCAAAAATTTTATCATAAAAATAGACAGTTCAAAAATTCCGTTGCAGGAGCGTTATGTGGTTTCAAGCCTTATCAATGTGAACCCACGAACTGTAACTTTGGTAGGACCAGAGTCAGTTTTAACAGAATTAGGGGACTATATCATGCTGAAAGTGCCAGGAAAAAGAATTCACGAAAATTTTGACGAAGAAATCAGATTAACTCTTCCGAATAATCCTTATCTCAAAGTGAATCATGAAAGAATTTTGGTCAGTTTTGAAGTTTCGGAACTGTTGAAATAATGAATACTACTCTTCCAAAAATCATCGGAATTACAGGCGGAATAGGCTCAGGAAAAAGCCTAATCTGCAAAATATTTGCCACCTTCGGCATACCAATCTACGAAGCCGACACACAGGCAAAATTGCTCACTACACAAGACTCCATCCTCAAAGAAAAAATCATTCAATTACTTGGTTCAGAAGCATACACAACCGCAGGCGAATACAATCGTGCATGGGTAGCGTCACAGGTATTTGGCAATGTCGATTTACTGAAAAAACTCAACGAAATTATTCATCCTGCTGTACGCCAAGACGCAGAAAAATGGGTCTTTGCAAACTCCAAAGCCCCTTTTTTACTCTACGAAGCCGCATTAATGAAAGGTGCAGGAGACGGCAATTTTTTTCAGAAAGTTATTGTAGTAAATGCTCCAATCGAACTTAGAATTAAGCGAGTAAAACTCAGAGACGGGCGTTCAGAACAAGCCATCCGTGATATTATCGCCAGACAAATTTCTGATGAAGAACGCAACAAATTTGCTGATTTTATTGTTGAAAATGATGAAAAGACTCCTGTAATTCCACAGGTTTTAGCTCTTTTTGAATCGTTGAAAAGCTAACATTTTTCAATAATTCAAACATCAACAACTCAACAACTATTTTAGCTATGCAAGACATTGAACCCTACTATCGTTGGGAAAGCCTCTATGTTGCTTCACGAGATGAGCGTTCTCCTTTTTATGAGCGATTTTATAACCTTGATTACTACGAAAACAACATTTATGGCTATTATATTCACCCAATGTGGGATGAAATTGGCTCAGATACTCTCTACTGCAAAATCCTTTTTACAGACTACAATCGCAAGTTTTCCATCATAGAAATGTTCGGAGAATGGAATGATACCCTACATAACGACATTATGTTTTTCAAGCGAAATGTAGTGGACCACCTTATCAATCAGGGCATTAATCAATTTATTTTATTGGGAGAAAACGTACTCAATTTCCACGGTTCGAGAGAAGATGATTACTATGCCGAATGGTTCGAGGAAGTTGAAGACGGTTGGATTGCTGCTTGTAATTTTCAAGAATTTGTGGAAAAGGAACTCACCAAATATCGGCTTGATATGTACCTGAATTTTGGCGGAACGTTGAACATTCCAAATTGGCGAACATTGAAACCCCAACAGTTTTATGAATTAGTTAATGGATTGATTATTAGAAGGTTGGGGTAATTTTATTTTAAAAATGATTTTATGGTAAAGGCGGTGGGACGCAAAAACTTCCGTTCTTCCGCCCTTGCGGTAATTTTTTAGACAACAAAAACCGTATCTTTATTTACATTTCACAAAACCAAAATCATGCAAGAACAAAATTACAAAAATCATGTCCGCTTTGTCAAAGGCTATCATTATGTCCTTTTCGGAATAATCCTTGTCTCGTTCATCTGTTCACTCGTCAATTTTTATCAAGAAATCAAAAGTGGTGAAGGAGTTTTAGAGTCCTCTATCTTAGTATTACTAACGATTGGCTTGTTATTGGCAACATGGTTCGCCCGTGCATTTGCCCTAAAAGCCCAAGACAGAGCTATCAGAGCAGAAGAAAATTTGAGACATTTTATCCTGACAGGAAAACCCTTGGATAGTACTTTGAGAATTGGACAAATTGTTGCATTACGTTTTGCGTCTGATAATGAAGTTGTCGCACTTGCCCAAAAAGCAGTAACAGATAATTTGAGTGGGAAAGACATCAAAGCCCAAATCCAAAACTGGAAAGCAGATAACCATAGAGTTTAGAGCTTTTAAAAATATAGATGACCCAAAAACTCTTCAAAGGTTAGTTTGCAGAGTTTTTTTAGATTAGAAAATAGAGGAAATGTCGTAAATACTTGACAAACATCAATAATCAGTCATAAAACATGAAATAATTTGACCGTTTAATTGTTTATTTGTATAAAATTTTCAATTTTCAATTGAATTTAAGTAATTTGTAATACTTTTAACAGTAATGAAAAAAAGCCTTGTATCATTAGGTAAATTTTAAAAAGCTAATTAGATATTTTAATAGCTTTTATTCATTAATTTTATTTTATCAATAAACCCTTTAATCAAAACAGACCTCAACCGTAGGCTAAACCGTGAGAGCTATGGCTTTGCCAGAAACTCAACACCCACTAAACAATGGACAATACAGTAACAAACCCCGCCGAGTACGGCTATTGCAAAAACGGAAACGTATATTTGAAAGGTTACCTTGAATATTCAGACCGTCAAATTGGAGTTGTTCGCAACACCGAAGCCGAAGCCCTTCAATATTTTGTCAATCGTTTTTCGATTGCTGAAGGTAAAGTTAACCTCCTGTTTTCACAGGTAGATGAAGCCCAAAATAAAGGCTCGTTCCTCACGAAATTATTACAACTCCGTGTCGCATTAGTAGAATTTGATGGCTTAGGAAATTTCATTCCTTTGCTTGATAGATTAGACGGTCTTGAATTGCAACTAAGAGAGCTTATTCTTCACAATCAAATTAAAAACCTTGAAATCAAGCGTGCTTTAATTGAAGAAGTTAAACTTGCGGCTGCACAAGAAGATTGGCAAAAAGCGACTGATGATTTGATGGAACTGAAGACAAAGTGGCTCAAAACTGGTCCTGTTGACAAAGCCCTTCAAGATTCAATTGAGTCTGAATTTACGGAAATCAATGATGACTTTTTCCAACGTCGTAGAGAATACTATGCTGAGAAAAACCGCATTATCGACGAGAAGTTAGCAACCCTACAAAACTACGTAGATATGGCTTACAGTCTTTTGGACGAAAAAGACTACGATATTTCATTTGCCAAAATGAAGGATTTACAAAGAGATTGGAAAAACATTGGTCAAGTTCCACCAAAGAAACAATCTCAACTTTGGAAGAAATTCAAGAAAGCTAATGATATTTTCTTTGATAGATACAATCGTTCTAAGGGTATCGTGATGAAACCTCGGATTGACCCACGCATGATGCAAATGCAGTCAATGACCGAAGAATTAGAAAGAGAATTCCCAATCCAAAGATTGATTCCTGAAACTGCCGAGAAAGCTAAGAACTATTTGGTAAAATGGAAAGAACTTTCTGCACAGGTTAAGAATATTGACCGTAATATTGCAGAGCGTTTCCGTAATGTTTGTGATAAGGTTTTTGAGATGAACTATCTTTTACGTGTAATCAGTTACCGTCACCCAGCCTTGAACGATAAACCTCGTGTAGAACAATTGAAGATTATGATTAATCAGATGGACTACATGACTAAGAAAGAAAAGAACGAATTAGATATTTTCATTCAAGAATCTCAATACTCTGGTCAGATGGCAGAACGTCCAGTTCAGAATAAAATCAATACTCAGAAACGTAAAATTTCAATGAAAGAAATCCTTTTAGTGGAGTTCAAGAAAGAGTTAGAATTACTATTAGGAAGATATTAATTTCCTATCAATTACAAAAGCCCCCTCTACTACTTGTGGAGGGGGCTTTTTTGTGGGAATGTGGAAAATAAAGAGATATAGCAGAACAGGATAGAAAATTATTATTGAAATGGTATTTTCATACTATTAAAATCAATTTCAGCATCGTGCTGAAATCGGAACTTAATTTTTTCTAAACTTCAATTATTAAATCTAAAACTTTATAATTGAAAGGTGTCAAACCTACCAATGAAAACCTCACTTCTATATTTAATCTTAGTATTCAGTCTTCAATCCTGCATTGAGAACTATGATATTTCGATTTCTACTAAAACACAAAAACTTATTGTTGAGGGCTTACTGACAGACAATTCCTATGAGAACGATACCATAAAGATTTATTATTCTCAGAATGAAGGTAGCCAAGTATTTCAAAATATAGAAATTTCAGGTGTTACAGCTTCTATTGTTATAAAAGAAAAACAGCAAGAAATTTTACTCAGGAATGTTGGGAAAGGGAAATTTTCACTTCCAGAAAACACTTTTTTACCTGTCGGACAAAGCTATCAATTGAAATTTACCCTACCAGACGGTAACAACTACGAGTCTTCATTCATGCAAAAACAAAAGACTCCTCCGATTTTAAAGGTTTATGATAAATTCAATAGCAAAAGCCGTCAAAGTACAGACGGTAAAAAATTTCTTTCGGCAAATGAGGTTTTTATAGATTTCGATGACCCGTCCCAAGAAAAAAACTTTTATCTATGGCGTTATATCCATTACGAACGCACTTACAATTGTAAAACCTGCACGGACGGATTAGCCAATTTTAATACTCCAAAAATATTAGCTGTACCAGAAGGAACTTGTGATGAACAACCGTTTAAATCTATTGGCTTACTAGTATCTGGTACTCAGAGCTATGGTTGTGAAACGATTTGTTTCCGAACTTTCAGAAATGATAATGCAGTAATTTTTTCTGATTTGTTATCTAATGGAAAAAAAATTACAGGAACATTACTGACTAAGATTCCTTATTACAATAATCGAGAAGGTTGTTTAATTGGGATTCAACAATTAGTTGTCTCTCAATCTACTTATGAGTACATAAAGCTCCTAAAAAACTTAACTTCTGGTGGAACTTTAGTTGATACTCCACCCACAGCGATTGTTGGAAATATCAGAAACATCACTAATCCCAAAGAAAAAGTTATAGGTTTTTTTGAAGTTGGAGACGGGCAGACTTTGAGCTATTGGGTCAATAGAAAAGGAGCAACTGGGGAAATTGAAAATTTAGCAGACCCAAATTTTGAGCCAAGAGGCTTATACCGTATGGAAGTACCTTTGTATAGATGTGGTCCTAACAAAGATAGAATTCCTTATAAACCAGAGGGTTGGCAAGATGAATAAGAAATATTTGCTCTATGTATTTTTGCTTGTTGTTCTCCTTCAATCTTGCATTGAGGGTTATGACATCAACATTCCATCCAATACAAAAAGACTTGTCGTGGAAGGCTTGTTGACAGATAATGCTTTTGAGACAGATACTATCAAAATCTATTATTCAGAAAATCAAGGAGGGTCTTTTTCTGAAAAAAAATATCCCGAAAATATCAAAGCCTTTATTGTTGTTCAAGAAACTAAGGAGGTTATTAGTTTAGTGTCTCCATCACTGGGTTCTTTTGTACTTCCAGAAGGGAAAAGCCTTCCCGTTAATAGAAGTTATCAATTACGTTTTACCTTACCCAATGGTAATGAGTATGAATCTACTTTCTCAAAGAAACGGGCAAGTCCCGCTATTTTGAGAGTTTATGATAAATTTAATCTTAAAAGTCGCCAGAGTCCTGATGGTAAAAAGTTCTTTTCGGCAAACGATGTTTTTATAGATTTTGAAGATGCTCCTCAAGAAAAAAACTACTATTTATGGAGGTATGTCCACTACGAACGGCTTTACTATTGCAAAAGTTGTTATAGTGGTTTAGCCGATTTTCTGAAAGTAGGCGAAGCAGGTATTTGTGACGAAGAACCTTTTGCTTCACGAGGAGTATATCTCAACGGAACAACTTATGTGTATGGTTGCAAGAGTACTTGTTTTAGGACATTCAGGAGTGACTATTTGAATACAAATTCGATATTTTCTGATAAATTATCCAATGGTACAACTATCAAAGGATTGAAGGTTGCTAATATTCCCTACTACATTAGATCCAATGGCTGTTTGATTGAAATTCAGCAAATGAATATTTCTCCAGAATTGTATCAGTATTATACTATTCTAAAAAATATTTCAACCCAAACTGGAACATTAGTAGATGTACCACCCGCAGCAATAGTGGGCAATATCAAGAATATCAATAACCCCAATGATAAAGTTATTGGTTTCTTTGAGGTAGCTAATGCAAAATCTGTTCGTTATTGGATAGATAGAAATGAGGCTTCTGGAGAAGAAGATTATATTTTGGGTAGAAGAGTAGTGCTGGAACGTTCAGGTGAATTCAGGGATAATATACCTACACCAGTTGTGCTAGTTGATTTTTTGGTTAAAAACTAAAAAAGGGTTATCTCTGAGGTTGCAACCAAAAGAGAAAACCCATGAACCAAGAGAAACAACTCTTAGCACTCAAAGATAATCCCAAAGATTTAGATTTGGAAAATTTCTTGACTTTAACCTATTGTTTAGTCGATGAACTCTACCAAACCTTAAAATATTTAGTTGATCGTCCAGGTCCAAATCCTTTATTCTCAGAAAGTGAGGTCATCTGTCTAAATTTAGTGGGACAGATGGCGTTCGATTCTGAAAAAGCTTGGCACGGATTCGTCAAAAAAAATTACATTCATCTCTTTCCAAAACTCTTGGAAAGAAGTCGTTATCATCGTAGATGCAAAGATTTACAACAAATTACCGAGTTAATGAGGGGTAAATTATTGTATTTTATGAATACCCATTTACAGGATTGGTTTGTCCTGGATAGTATGCCAGTCCCTGTGTGTGTTTATACCCGAGCATCTCGAAATTTACGTTTTGCTGCTGATTTTCAGGTAGATAACAATACTTTATATGGTCATTGTGCTGCAAAAAAAGAAGATTACTACGGTTTTAAATTACATTTACTTGTAACTACACAGGGAGTCCCAGCTCATTATGTGTTAGCTCCAAGTTCTCACCATGATGTTGTACTTGGTTCAGAAGTATTAGAATCTTATCGAAAATATACCCTAACCTTATTTGATAAGGGATATGTAGGACTTGAAAAAAGACTAATTCAACCCAATGATTACCAACTTATTATTCAAAAAAGGGATAATCAAACACCAAATACACCCATTGAAAAAGTATTTTTAGGTACTTTTAGGAAAACCATTGAAACAACAAATTCTCTATTAGCAGGTCAATTTAACCTGCAATTTTGTAGAGCTAAAAGTGCTTGGGGACTCACAAATAGAGTTATTGCTAAAATAACAGCACTCACTTTATCTATTTTTATCAATTATTGCCTTGATTTACCTCTATTGGAAATCAAAAACTTTATCTTTTAACTAGCACAACTGGTACCTACTTACCGATGTATTCAAACAATAGAGACGACCCCAATGATTCCTACTGAATGGCGATTTTGACTAACCTTAAAATAAAATTCTATGAAAAAAATACTTCTGAGCATCCTTTATCTACTGCCTTTTGTTTCTATAAGTCTTTCGGCACAAGTAACTTCAAATAAATATGTAGTGGTTGATGGTATCATAAAAGATTCTTCTGATAATTCTCTTGTAGCAGGAGCAAATATCAAAGTTAACTTTGGCAAACTTGGAATCAGAACTAATGATAAAGGTCGTTTTTTGATACAGTTACCTCTCGGAGCAAGTATTTCCATCACCCATTTGGGCTACCGTCCTTATCGTATCCGAGTGGATACCCAACGAGATACATTACAACTTAAAGTTAAATTAATCAATATCGCTAATGAATTGGAGGAAGTGGTAGTTTCCACACAAGGTTCAGACAAAAATATATCTCGCCCACTAATTGGTGTAACTCAACTAAGTATAAAAGCCATTCAAAAACTGCCAGCCGCTATGGGAGAAATTGATGTACTTCGGGGATTACAAATGTTGCCAGGAGTAACATCGGTAGGAGAAGCATCTAATGGTATCAATATCCGAGGAGGAACAACAGACCAAAATCTGATTTTATTGGATGATACCCCAATTTTTAATCCTACTCATCTTTTTGGGTTATTTTCAATTTTCCCACCTGATGCCATATCGAATATTGATTTGTATAAAGGTAGTGTCCCTGCACGTTTGGGAGGGCGAACTGCTTCTGTTTTGGATATACAAATGACAAATCCTTCTTTAGAAAAACTAAAATTAACAGGGGGAATCAGCCTGATTTCAAACCGTTTAACCCTTGAAACGCCAATCGTGAAAGAGAAGTTAAGTATCCTTCTCTCTGGTAGAGGGTCATTCAATGATTTTTTATTTAATCTTGGACCTGCCAGACTTCAAAATATTAGAGCCAACTTTTATGATTTTGCGACAAAGGTATTTTACAGAGCGAATGCCAAAAATACGCTCACGCTATCGACTTATTTGAGCAAAGATTTTTTTCAGACAGATTTATTGGGTGGTATCGCAAATATTAATGCAACTGCAACACAATTTAGTTATCAAACCAATAATGTTGCTTTGAAATGGTTTCATAGTTTTACTCCTAAAGTTAACTTACAAACAGTCGTTGTTTATACAGACTATCAGCCTAAGACACTTTTACCAGAACTTAATTCAGATAATAAAGTAACGATTGAATCTGGTATTGAATACAAACAAATCAAATCCAGTTTGATTTATGTACCAACCGAAAGCCATCGTCTTGAAGCAGGGATTTCCTTGGTAAGTTATGGTATAGAACCTGGCAAGTTAGTCCCAGGGACTTCTGTAAGTGTAAATCCAATCACTGTTCCGAAGGAGAATTCATTAGAAAGTGCTATTTATCTTGAAGATGAAATCATGATAAATAAGAAACTCACTGTTTCTATTGGATTGAGGTACTCAAATTATTGGGCTATCGGTCCCGCCAAACTGAGAAAATATGAACAGAATTCGCCCAAAACAGATTTTACTGTAACTGATTCTTTAACCGTAAAATCAGGAGAAATTATTAAAAGTTATGGCGGTTTTGAACCAAGGTTTGCCCTCAAATATTCATTGGGAGCATTAAGTTCTTTCAAATTTGGCTATAACCTCATGAGGCAATACATTCAAGTCATTTCAAATACTACCACACCACTGCCCACATCTCGCTGGAAGGCAAGCGATGATTACATTAAACCTCAGATTAGCCAATTATTTTCTTTGGGATATTTTAAAAACTTCAAAGACAATATCTATGAAATTTCTCTCGAAGGATATTATCGTCATACAGAAAATGTGCTTGATTATAAACCTGGGGCTGATTTTTTGTTTCAACCATACCTCGAAACCCAAATTCTTGCCGGGAAATCAAAAGCCTATGGAGTGGAATTAATGATTGTAAAAAAGAAGGGCGAATTTACAGGATGGGTTAATTATACCTATTCAAGGTCATTGAATCAAATAAATGAAGGGTTATCTTTTACTGAGCAAATCAATAGTGGAGATTGGTATGCAACCAACTATGACCGACCGCATAGTTTTAATGGTAATTTCAATCTCAATCCGAATATTCATCATGAATTTAGTTTTACTTTAGCATATAGTACAGGCAGACCTTTTTCTTTACCAGTTGGTTTTGTGAATTTTAAGAATGTACAATACCCACTTTACGAAGAAAGAAACAATGAACGAATCAAAGACTATACCCGTCTGGATTTCTCTTGGACAATCCGAAATCCGAGTATGCAAAAAAAACGCTGGGAAGGTAGCTGGACATTTACTCTATATAATTTATTGGGGCGTTCCAATGCCTATTCAGTTTATTTTCGTTCAGAAAAAGCAGGCATTAAACCTTATCAACTAACTGTTTTTGGTTCTGTAATTCCCTCATTAACTTACAATTTCAAGTTTTTATAGTAGGTATTGCAAACAAAATCCTCTCCAAATTCAGATTTAGAGAGGATTTTTGATTTCTAAAAAATCAAGCAGAATACATTGCATCAATCCCGAACAAATCGTTGGGGGTTACTTGAAGAATCTCAGAAATCTTGGGAATAAAACGAGTACTTGGGTGGGTTTTTTCACTTTCCCAGTCGCTATACGTACTTTGTTTGACCCCAACAAGCGAGGAAATATCTTGTTGAGAAAGATTACGTAATTTACGGAGGCGGATGAGATTTGAACTAAAAATCATAGCGTTAAAAGTTTTAAAAATTGTTCAAAAAATGGATTTTGTTTAAATTTTTTTAAAAGCGATTAGTTGGCTATAAATACTCAACGTATTTTTAGAGGAAATGAGTATAATAATACAATATTAATTTTAATTGAAGAATTTTCAAAGCCAATTTTTCTCAAAATATCGGAAAAACGGATAATTTTTACCGAGTTTTTGGTTTGGAATGCAAATATTAATCAATATGTTTGTTTTTGTTGTTCAAATATTAGAGACATAGTCTATGAAATTTATACACACATTCTGGACACCCACAAAATCTCTTGAAGGATTAAATGGTGGTTGGCTCAATGAAAAACTACATTTGACAAGTTGGGTTCTCAGTTTTCTACTGCTCAAAAAATATCATCCCTCAATTCCGATAAAATTAATGACTGATGATTTTGGCAAAAAATTATTAGTTGAAGAATTATGTTTACCCTACGACGAGGTGGAAACTTCTCTTGAAACGTTAGAAACTGGTGTTTCCCCTAAAATATGGATTTATCAGAAATTATGGTCTTATGCCCAACAAAACGAGCCATTCATCAATGTTGATGGTGATTTCTTTTTGTTTGCTCCCATTCCTGATACGCATCTAAAATCTGAAATAGTTGCTCAAAATCTTGAAATTGGCTTTGAATTCTATCAGATTGCATTACAAAATCTACCTCTTATTTCTGATAAATTATCTCATCGTCTTCAAACCTTAATCTTACCCAATCAGGATTTGCCTGCTATGAATGCTGGCATTGTTGGCGGTCATGATTTCGTTTTTTTTCAGGAATATTTTCATCTCATTTCTTCTGTTTTGAAAAATGAACCTTCTCTGAATGATGAACTCATCGACAGTAATTTTAATATGTTTTTTGAGCAGTATCTTATGTATTCATTTGTTCAAAATCAATCAAAGAAATGTCTATTTCTGACAGAACCTGTAAGTACCAATGTTTATGAAGGATTTGTTAATTTTCATGAAGTTCCTTTTCAGCGTAGCTTCTTGCATTTTTTGGGGAATTTCAAAAAAAATGTTTGGGCTTGTAACCAACTCTCGGATTATGTCTTGATACATTTTTCTGAATATACAGATAAAATCGAACGACTTCTCAGAAAAAATAATTTGTCAAGAATTGTTACATTACAAAACCATTCTTTTTTAGAAAACAGTAAAAGCAATAATCCTTTTTATCGAACAGAATGGCTTCTGAAAACTCAGGGAATATTAGTGGAAAATGATATTAGTGGTAGTATCAAAAATAGTACTCTTTCAGAAAAAAAAAATACCGTTTTGGAGGATGCTTACCAATTTGAAAAACAAAAAAATCATTTTCTGCAACAACTATTTTCTGACGGTGAAATCATTGAAAATCAGATGATTAGTTTTAAAAATAATGAAAAAATACTTTCTGAAAACGCCCAATTATTAGGAGTTAGAATCTCTTGGAATTCTTCAGCAAAAGTGATTGAAAGTTCTTGGAATTGGACTGAACAAAATTTCTTTCATGAAGCACCCAGAACGTATGAACAAAACTTTGAAGAACCCGAAGGACTATTTCAAGTATTTCTCTATTTGGACACTTTGTTTCTGAAAGTTTATGAGTATCAGTCAGACGAAATAGCGATTGTGATGAAGGAAATTTTAGACGAGAAAGAGGTACTTTCAGTAGAAGAATTAGTACAAGAAGCCTATCAATATTTATCTCAATTAGGAGATTATGAGTTAGTGAAAGATTGTATTATTACAAGAATATCATTTTGGGTAAAAAGTGGATTCATTGATTTGGAATAATAAAATGGTTATCTAAGAATTCAGACAACCATTTTATTGGGCTGGTTATCCGCAATATGTTGGATTAGTAGAGCATTGATAAGCACCATTAAAATAACTTTGGCAACGAAAAGCAGAAGTAGCACAAGCTGCCGCACCTGATGATACATCCACAGAGCCAACAGGAACACCATTTTTACAGCAATAAACATGATATGGTGGACAAGAACTTACATACCCATTACCACCTAATAATGATTTCTGAGAAGCACGAGATAGTTTCTCTGTTGAACTAAGATTCAACAAGGCAAATTTCTTATTTTTCATTTGAATAGATTTACTAAACATCCCATTGTCCATTAGGAAAGACCATTTCGTTTTAGTACCAACAAACTAACTATATTTTACCTCTACGTTGTATAAAAAAATGAGGTATAATTATAAGCTGAATATATAAACATATAAGTCGAAAATCATTTTATAGGATTAAACGCAGAATTTTAAATTTACTAAACGCTATCAGTTATGACATTCGGAGCTAAACTTAAATATTACAGAGAAAGAAAAAACTTTAAGCAAGAGTACATTGCTCATAAATTAGGAATGACACAACCTAATTATTCCCTTATTGAAAACGATAAGCAACAACCTTCAATCAATCAACTCCAAAAAATTGCTCAGTTATTAGAAGTTAGTACGGACATATTGTTAAGTCCTACTTCGGTTATTGAAGAAAAAAGTGTACATGAATCTGGCATATCACAGCAGTTATTGCTACTGAAAGACGAGATTATTAAGACCAAACAGGAATTAATAGAAGCCAAAAACTTAGTAATTGAGAATCAGCAAAAGATTATTCAAGATTTAGAGCAGAAAATAATCCTATTTCAATCAAACTATTCCTCCCCTACTTATTCGGTTTAAATTCCCAGAAATCTTTTGCTGGATAGTATTTGGAGGTTTTGAGATTAGTCGGCACTGCCTGATACCCCATACCCAAAAATATTTTAGTATATTCTCCTGCTACTGCTACGCCTACGTTTCCACTGCCTGGGTATTCGTAAGCCATTTGCCAAGAATCTGTTTGGTCATTGTATTTCCAGATGTCTTTATATCCTTCTCCTGTCTTGAGGTTACTGCCCAAGCCATAATAGCCCGTTCCTTCAAAAACAAAGAAAATACCAGACTCTCTGTCTGGAAAAGGAATATTTTTCAGGGCTTGCCATTCATCAGTGTTAATGTTGTATCTAAAAAACTCTTTGGTGTCCTCAGCCAAAACATAGCCATTGTTTTTGATGGTACAGGCTAATAATTTAAGCCCATTTCGTTTTGGATAGGGTCGTAGTTTTACCCATCCTACTGGGTCAATCTTAGTTCGGCTAAAACTCCAGAGGTTAAATCCTTTTCCAACTTCTAATACAAAAAGGTCTGGATAGTCGCCATCTGTGGCAAAGTGAACGGTTGGGGCATCTGCTCCTGGGTAATTATCAACTTCACTTCGGGGCAAAAAATCTGCAAACCTTTTATTGTATTCATAAGCAGGATTTTTTTCTGGAAAATAAAAATAACCCGCACCACCAAAGGAGCGATTTTCCGCAGGAGCTCGCAAATATATTGGATTAATAAGTAATTTACTCTCACGGTCGCCAACCCATTCTTTTTGACCTGAACCATAGTAAAACCCTTTTGAAATAGCTTCTTCATTATTGGGCAATCTTGTTCTGACATTAATAAAGTAAAAAACTGTATTCCCCAAAGAATAGCTACTTAAACTTGCCTCTGGCAAAGGTGTACCCGTATAAGGTACATCGGGCAGGCGTTCCCAATTGGGAGAATTAATGACTACTTGTTCGTTACTGTACTCAATTTTTTCATTATTTTTTGAATACAATCGTACATAATATTTTTCACCGCTTTTTACTTCTAATGCTAAAGTTCGAGTAATATCTTGGAGAGAACCATCTGATTGATAGGCAATTACCTTTGAACTTTCAATCGTAGGGTTTGATTTTGTTCCATAAACAAAACCTACTTCTGAACCGCTTGAGGCAAGTACTGTTCCTGTAATTTTGACATCTTTCTGAACGGCATCATACAAAACGGACTTTAGTTCAAGCCGAGTTTCTGGAATAGCTTCTTCTTGTTTTTTACAGAATGTCAATAAAAAAACAAAGCAGAGATATATGATTTTTCTTGAAATAGACATTTTAGTTATTGATTTAAAGTTTTACCAATCCGAAGGTCTAAACGGAATTGAATTAGGGAAAAAACTGACGCAATCACCTTCGCCCTGAAATGGTAAAGTAATCGTACTGATTTTTGAAAGATACACTTCGTCTGTTAATGGTACTACCAACCTTTTTCTGATAACACCTGCCACCGAAAAATAACCCAATGTTAGCTTGGTTGGGTCTTTTCTGTCGTAAACATTTCCTTCAATAGTAGAGGGAATAGGGTCAAAAATTGTCCCAGTTCGGTTGTATTGGTCATTTAGCCTTTGGTAATACACATAAGCCTCCCTGCTAATAGCGTATTGGCTAACCTCTATCAAATGTGAACCTCGGTTATAAATTGGAGCATACCAAATGCTCTTTTTCTGGATTTGGTTGCCATCAATATCTCTATCAGATTCAACATCAAAGGCTACTTTTCTGAAATACTGCCAGCAAAAATCTTTAGTAATTTGCCCAGACCGAAAATCAAAGACTCCCGTCGAACGCCTGCGTGTCCAGAAATATACTTCCCAACGGTAAAAATTTTCTACGTTTTTGGGGTCTTTCAAATCTATGTAAATCAAATGTCCATAAGATTGTTCAAACTTGGCGGTCTCTGTATATTCTACATAAAGATTATCAATCTGTGGTACTTTTTGTAGTTTCTCGGCTTTTGAAAGATACTCTTCGCCTTCGGGCGTTTTTATAGACAATACATAGACATGACCCACTTTTCCAGCAAAATCTAACTCTCTTGTACGATAAACGCCTGCTTCTTCATATACCTGTGGCAGTGTATAAATCTTATTGTCTGTACTATCTATAATTTGCACCAAAGCACCATTAACTGCCTGACTCTGAAAGGTTTGATTGGCATAAGCGAAGGTACTGGTGTTGGTCAGCCGAATGGTGCAGGGAGAATTTTCATCCGAAAGAACACCTTCTACAACCAATTTTGGTTTTTCAATTCTAATGGGCAAATCAACAGATTCGATACAAGAAGAAAGCCCTATTACTGATAGCAACAGAGGATAAAAATAAATAAATATGTGAGGTATTTTTTTCATAAGTAACGGTAAAATAATAACTTGTAAAATTTTAGGTTGGTTATTTTAGTGTCAGTTTTATGTACTTTTGAAGCGAATAGCATCGCTATTTAATGAAAAAGTAGATAGAACTGGCGGTAAAAGAGTCGCTTAAAAATTATAAGCTATTGTTTTACCGTTACTAAAAGGTCTATTCCTAAAAATTGAAATTCCATGTTAATGATGGAATGATACTACCAAAAACTGTGAGCTGATACGACTGAGTTGTTTTGTTGAATTTGGTAAAATAAATTGAGTACGGGTTTTGTCTTCCATAGAAATTATACATCGAAAACACCCAAGTACCATATCGTTTTTGTTCTTTTTTCTTTCGGGTTTCCCAAGAAAAAGACATATCCAAACGATGGTAATCTGGTATTCTGTCTTGATTTCTGAGTGAATAATTGATGATTGGAGTGCTTTTGTAGGCGTAAGTACCATCTGGGTAAATCGCAGGGCGACCAGTACTGTACGTGAAATTGGCAGAGTAATTCCAGCCCCGTCCTAAGTTATAAGTAGTTGAAATATTGAGGGTATGGGGTTTGTCGAAAGTAGATGGAAACCATGCCCCTTGATTGACATTTTCTATCGGAAAAGCCCCCTGAGTAGCCACCAACGAACGTGCATAAGAATAATTGGCTTGTCCTGTTAGTTTTCCTTTGTTCTTTTTTACGCTAAATTCTATCCCATAAGCCTTACCGACAGCAGTAATCAAATCGGTTTCTATGAAAGGATTTAGCAATAAAGTTGCTCCATTTTTGTATTCGATAATTGAGCTAATATCCTTGTAATATGCTTCAACGGATGTCTCAAAGGTATTATCATTAAAATTTCTGAATAAACCCACAGCGTATTGGTCGCCTACTTGTGGCGGTATGTAGGTGTCGCTTAGTTTCCAATAATCTACTGGCGAAATGGCTGTGGTATTAGAAATCAGATGGAGGTATTGTCGCATTCGGTTATAGCTCATTTTCAGAGACATCAATTCAGAAAGCCCAACCCGCATAGAAATTCGTGGTTCAAGACCACTATAAGTTTGAATTTTCTCTCCGTCCTGATACACTTTTTGTCCTGCAATACTCCCCGTACTTTTGGGTAAATTTGGCAAATACTGAGCTACTGTTTTTGCCCCATAATTACTAAACTGACTGTACCGCAAACCCGCCTGTAAAGTAATCGTTGGCGAAATCACCCACTCTTCGCTGACATAAGCTGCTATTTCGGTGGCTTGTTCTGGCTCTAATTTTTTGGGATTGATATTGGATTTGTCGTTGGATGGATTTCGTTCTCCAAGAACATTATTGTAGCGAATAATATTACCCCCTAATTCTAATTTATGGGCTTCGTTTGGACTAAAAAGTAAGCCCGTTTTTACTTCTTGATGTTTGATGGAAGATTGATACAAAAATCCCAAAAATTCCTTCAATCCCTCCATCTCGAACCGATAATTACTGTAAACCAATGCGGTATTGAGCGAGAGTTTCTTGCTAAGGATTACCCCCCACTGCAAACTTGCCATTTCGGATTTCCAAGCATAAGAAGTGTCTTCGGGGAATTTGAAATCATCATAACCCCGATAATACGAAACTGCAAGGTTATGTTTTGTATTGGGTTTGAAATTTAATTTGAGGTTGGCATCATAAAAACTTCCTCTACTATTTTCAAAACGCTCGGGAAATTGCTTGATAATCCAATTTGGATAAGCAATTCTGGTTGCTGCCAGAAAAGTTAATTTGTCAGAAATTGGTCCTTCAACTAATAATTTTGTACTAATATTCCCAACTCCGCCAGAGACATTTATTCTTTCGGTGTTTCCCGTTTTAGTACTCATTTTTACCAAAGAAGACAGCCTACCGCCATACTGAGCAGGAATTCCGCCTTTTAGTAACGTTACATCTTGCAAAATATCGGGGTTGACATTGGCAAAAAAACCAAGTAAATGCGAAGAATTGAAAACGGGGGCTTCGTCGAGCAAGATAAGATTTTGGTCAACCCGTCCGCCACGTACATTGAAACCACCAGCACCTTCGCCAACAGTACTAACCCCAGGCTGAAGCAACAATGCTTTGATAATATCTACTTCCCCAAAGACAACGGGGATTTTTTTAATGTTTTGAAGATTAAGCCGTACGGTACTCATTTCAATACTTTTTACATTGGCATCAGCTTTTTTGCCTTTCACTTCTACTTCATCCAAATCTTTGATTTCTTCTGTCAATTCTACATCATAAACGGTGTCATCAGTAATATCTAACTCTCGTGTTTTGGAATAATACCCCACCGCAGAGACTTTGACGGTGACTCGACCGAAAGGAATTTTGAGAGAATATGCTCCATTTTGATCTGTAACCGCCCCTTTTTTTGAACCCAATATCGAAATGTTAGCCCCAACAATCGGCTTTTGGGTATTCTTGTCCGTGATAATTCCAGAAAGCACAACATTTGCCTGACTTTCAAAATTTACCATAAAAATGGCAATGAAAAAGAGGGGAAAGAGAAAAGATTTTAGAGTGTTGTTGACCATACAGAAATTTCCAAAGAAGTGAAAACTGAATTTAGAGATATTACGTAACCATCTGGTTTTTAGAAAACTGTGAATAAAAGCACAGAAAAAATCTATTTCCTAAAGCTACTAAAATATTTCTGATAGCAGAATAAGGTTTTAGAAAATATCGGAAAAACGGATAATTTTACTGAGTTTTTGGTATCATCATTGAGAGAATTTTCTATGACTTTAATCCAATATTTGTAAAACATGATACCCTCATTTAGCCATTGACTAAGTGAGGGTTTTTGTTTAGATACACATTATTTTGCATCTTTATACTTACTTATTTTTAAACTCATACATCATAACATGAAAAATCAAATCAGAAATTGCACGCTATTAATTTTTTTCCTCATCATTTGGGGGTGTAAGAAAACAGAAGAACAAATTGTTACTCCAGTAGAGACTTACATTACGGAAATGATTTCAATTATGGAAACCAATTCAATTAATCGAAAGACCATTGATTGGATTAGTTTCAAAGAGAAAGTATTAGGAAAAGTGAAAGGAGTCCAAAGTTTTAATGACCCTAAATTTAACTCGGCTATTTCGTTAGCTCTTGACTTACTTAAAGATTCTCATAGTTTTTATGTTGACCGAAACGATAAAGATGTTTCAGGGACAATCAGTAGTGTTTCTTGCTATGCTAATCCACTTGTTATACCAAATCCAGACAAAGAAATTGGATATGTAAGGATAACAGGTACAGAAATCTTCACGGATGAAGCAGGTGTAAATGCTTTTGCGGAAAAATTACAAAATACCATTAAAGCAAACGACAGCAAAGCTATTAAAGGTTGGATTGTTGATTTAAGAAGTAATTTTGGAGGAAATATGTGGCCCATGCTTGCTGGAATAGGACCGATTCTTGGAGGAAGTACCAATGGAACAATAGGATATTTCATAAAACCAGATGGTACTGAAACCAAATGGAATTATCTTGATGGTGTAGTGAATGGAATAAATATCACACAATATAAACTGATAAACCCAAATCCAAAAGTAGCAGTACTGACAGACCAAGCAACGGCAAGTTCTGGCGAGGCGTTAGTAATTGCGTTCAAGGAAAGACCCAATACCAAAAGTTTTGGTACACCAACTTGTGGGCTGTCAACTTCCAACAAAAGTTATAAACTATCTGACGGAGCCTATCTCTTTTTAACAGTCTCTACCATGGCAGACAGAACAAAGAAAAAATATGGTAGTAGTGTTATTCCAGATGTTGTTGAAACAGACCAACAAGTCTATCTAAAGAAAGCAATTGATTGGTTGAAAGAGTAATATCAATCAATTATCAAAGCCATTTAAACCCCCACTTAGCCATTGACTAAGTGGGGGTTTTTGTTTAAAAAAAACATCTAACTCCCTGACTGTAAGGCTTAAAAATAGTACCTTTCTGATAATCGTTGCACTTTTCTATGAACTTTTAATCATTCATTGACTTTCGATATTTAGCGGACTATATTTGATGACTTTTTCTGTAATACGTTAACCGTAACTCGTAAATATGATACTAACTTTATTAATAATTGGAGGTACAATTGCTGCCTATCTGTTGGGGTCAATTCCAACAGGGATTTGGTATGGAGAAGCCTATTTTGGCATGGATATTCGCCAACATGGAAGTGGAAATGCTGGTGCAACTAATACTTTTAGGGTCTTAGGGAAACGTGCAGGAACAGTTGTTCTTTTGATTGATGCTATCAAGGGTTGGATTGCTACTTCAATTGCTTTGATGCTCTATTACAGTCACTTAGTAGATTGGAACGACTGCGAAAGCCTGAAATTAGTCTTTGGTTTTTCGGCAGTTGTGGGTCATATCTTTCCGATATTTTCAAAATTCAAAGGAGGAAAAGGAGTTGCTACATTACTTGGTATGGTCATGTCTGTACACGCAGAGGCAGCCTTGGTTTGTATGGTGATTTTCTTCTTGGTTTTCTTGGCTTCTAATTATGTTTCATTGGGGTCTATTATTGCAGCGTTGTCATTTCCGATGCTATTAGTTTTGCAGGCTTTTGGACAAGAAAATATATTGATTATCATTTTCGGATTTGGATTGTTTTTACTCATTGCAATTACTCATCGTAAAAATATTGTAAGGTTATTTAAAGGAAAAGAAAGTCGAATTTACCTGCGACCCAAAAAGAAATAGGGCAATTTGAAAATTCCTTAATTTGAAAATTTGGAAAATAGATAATTTGGAAACTATGTCTTAATTTTTTATTCCTTAACGTTTATCTTTGTCTCTCATCAATCAATGGTGAGAGATTTTTTTTTCTCAAAAACTAAAAACATGAAATCATATATTCAAACAAACAAAGACCGATTCCTTACTGAACTCTTAGATTGGCTCAGAATTCCTTCGGTTAGTGCTGATAATAAATTTGCTGGGGATGTTCGGAAAGCAGCAGAATTTATTGCTGAAAAATTCAAGGCAGCAGGAGCAGACGATGTAGAAATCAGCGAAACAGCAGGGCATCCGATTGTTTTCGGACAAAAAATTATTGATAAATCGCTGCCTACAATCTTGGTTTATGGGCATTATGATGTCCAACCTGCTGACCCTTATGAACTTTGGGATTCACCGCCTTTTGAACCTGTGGTAAAGGATGAAAAAATCTTTGCCCGTGGTTCATGTGATGACAAGGGGCAGGTCTATATGCACGTAAAGGCATTTGAAACCATGATGGCGACCAATTCTTTAGCCTGTAATGTCAAGTTTATGATTGAGGGCGAAGAGGAAGTTGGCTCAAACAATTTGGGGATTTTTGTTGCTGCCAACAAAGCAAAATTAAGTGCAGATGTTATCTTGATTTCGGACACTGCCATAGTTGCCAATGATATTCCTTCGATTGATGTCGGTTTGCGTGGATTGAGTTATTTAGAAGTTGAAGTGACAGGTTCAAATCGTGATTTACATTCGGGAGTTTATGGTGGTGCTGTGGCAAATCCGATTAATGTTTTGGCAAAAATGATTGCCTCATTGCACGACGAAAATAATCATATCACGATTCCGCATTTCTATGATAATGTTGCAGAACTTTCAACCATCGAAAGAGCCGCAATGGCAGAAACGCCTTTTAGTTTAGAAGAATATAAAAAAGATTTGGGTATCAATGATATTCGTGGCGAAGCAGGCTATTCGACCATCGAAAGAGCATCTATCCGCCCTACTTTAGATGCCAATGGTATCTGGGGAGGTTACATCGGCGAGGGTTCTAAGACAGTTTTACCTTCAAAAGCATTTGCTAAAATCTCAATGCGTTTAGTGCCAAACCAAACGACAGCAGAGATTACGGAGCTTTTTACGAACCACTTTTTGTCTATCGCTCCCGCAGGTGTAAGTGTGCAGGTACGTCCGCATCATGGCGGAGAACCTTATGTAACTCCCACAGATTCAATTGCTTACCAAGCTGCCGAAATGGCAATGCAGGAAAGTTTCAATAAAAAACCAGTACCTACTCGTGGCGGAGGAAGTATCCCGATTGTGGCTTTGTTTGAAAAAGAATTAGGGCTAAAAACGGTACTGATGGGCTTTGGTTTGGACACAGATGCGATTCATTCGCCAAATGAGCATTTTGGACTTTTCAATTTTTATAAAGGTATCGAAACCATTCCTTTGTATTTCAAATATTTTGCAGAATTGAGTAAGAAGTAATGAACCACAAAGGTATAAAGGAAACAAAGTTTTGAATGTTGACTCGTGACATTACCCCAAGGTCTGTGGCACGCCATAGGAGAAACCATTTTTTTAAACTTTGCAAAAGACTAAATTATTGCCATGCTTCAAATTAATCGTATTCATCATGTAGCTATTATTTGTTCAGATTATCAAAAATCTAAACATTTTTATACAGAAATTCTTGGGTTTAAAATCGTGAACGAATATTATCGTGCAGAACGCCAGTCTTATAAGTTAGATTTATCGGTAAATGATTTGTACCAAATTGAATTATTTTCCTTTCCCAATCCTCCTACACGTACTTCTCGCCCAGAAGCGTGTGGATTACGTCATATAGCTTTCGAGGTAAATAAGATTAATGAAACCAGAGAAGAACTAATAAAGGAAAATATTGATTGTGAGGAAGTTAGGATAGATGAATTTACAAATAAAGCCTTCTTTTTTATTGAAGACCCAGACGGCTTGCCCATAGAATTTTACGAAAAATAACTGATAATGTAGTGGCAATTGTGTCAATTTGACACCACAGAAAAGAACACATTTTTTCATTTTTAAAACCCAATATCATGAACAAATTCTTGAAAAGAACGCTAATCGTACTTGGTGTATTGGCAGTTGTATTATTTGGAGCTTACAAGTTTTTACAAAATCAAACCAAAAAAGCCAGTCCAGAAGCTACTGTTGAGTACAAAAATGGAGCAAATATTTCCGTTTTTTATTGCAGACCTTCCAAAAAAGGAAGAGAAATTTTTGGTGGAAAAATAGTTCCGTTTGGTAAAGTTTGGCGTACAGGTGCCAACGAAGCAACGACTTTTACGACGGATAAAAATCTTACGATTGGCGGAAAGGTTTTACCTGCTGGAAAATATACCCTATGGACAATCCCAGAAAAAGATAGTTGGACAGTTATTTTCAACAAAAAAGAATATCCTTGGGGCGTAGGTTTTGATAGTGTTGCCAGTCGTGAAGCAGCAGAAGATGCTCTGCAAGTGGTTGTACCAGTAGAAGGTACAGAAAATGTTCAAGAGCAATTTGAAATTTCAGTTGTTGATCAACCAGCACTTTCATTAATTTTTGCATGGGACAAAACTAAAGTTGTTGTACCAATGACGCTTTAGGAATGTGTATTTTTTGCCTGCTCACGCTTGAATATTTCGAGCGTGTAGTCACTCAGCGTTTGTAACGCTGCTCGCACTATTAATATTAATTCCAATCTGGTTGTGAACGAAGGTGTGGCGTACTTAACAACAAAGAATAATCAAGTGGATTGGAGATGTTTTTTTCCAGCGTTATAAACGCTGAGTGATTGCATACTCGAAATATTCGAGCGTGAGCGGGTAAATTAACTATATTTCTCTGCAATAAGAATTTTGTAACTATTCTAAAATAATTCTCATAGCCTCTAAAATTAATAGTTATCATGTTTAAAAATGATTCCATTAACCTAAAATGAAAAAAATCCTAATAATTTTATACTCGTTAATATCCCAACTTCTTTTAGGACAAAACTCGCCAAACGTCCATATTGAAGGAAAATTAGCTCCTTATGATAAAGAAATCAAATCTATAAAATTCCAAAAGCAAGGGTTACGGAGTCACTTAACTATTGACCCTGATATTGAGATTCCCCTTAGTAATAAAGGTGAATTTAAGGCGGATGTATTCATTGAAAAACCAAGTTTCTATGATTTAAAGGATTTATGGTGGGGGCATACTATGCTTATTCAGCCTGGCGATACCATTAAAGTTACCTTGCAAGAAATCAAAAAAAGTGAAGCTGAAAAAAATGCAGCTATGTTTACCTATAAGATGAAAGCTCAGTCTAAGAAATTGGGGGACATTGTGATATTTGATGAATATATTGACAAAGTAGGTTTTGCAACAAAGATAAATCTTCAAAAGGATTCTCCAGAAATTTTCAAAAAACGGTGTGAAGATAATGTTATCATTGGATTATCTATTTTAGAAAAATACGATAAAATTCAAAAGGTTTCAGCACTTTTTAAAGAATGGTTTCCTCAATATCTGAATGCTCGATATACCCTATCAATGTGTGAGGCACTTTATAAAATTTCAAAAAATAAGATTCCCCAAAACTATTTTGAGAGGTTACAAATTCTTAGTTTTAATGACCCAGTTATAGCCACAATCTGTGACCAGTACATGACTGCTGCATCAGTAAAAAATTGGTATGTTTTCAATAATTTTGATATTAAAAATCCTTATGGAAATCTAAAGGGTATTTTTGATGGAAGTCGGAAAAACTATACTGGAATCATCAAAGACAGGCTTATGGGTTGGAATTTAGAAGATTTTGCAGATAAAAAATCACCAGACTTTGAGGAATGTTATCAGATATTTTTGAAAGAATGTCAGAATCAAACTATTAAAAATAGCGTCATTAAAAAAGTTAAAGCAACGCAAAAAAACAATGTTGTAAAATCTGGAAAAGTGCCAACTTTCAAGGATTTTATTAGTAAGACTCAAGTAGAAGACTTTGCAGGAAAATCATTTTATTTATCAGAAATTTTATCTGATACAACTATTACTTTGTTAGATTTTGGAGCGAGCTGGTGTGGTCCTTGCAAAGAACAACAACCTCTTGTTGAAGATTTAGAAAAATTATACAAAGGAATGGTTCAATTTATTTACCTCTCAACTGATACGGATGAAATTAAATGGAGAAATTCAGTAAAAGATAAAAGTCCAGAAAAACTAAAAAGTCAATTTGTTATTAGCGAGTTTACTTCATCACCGATAAATCAATATTTTGACATCAACTTAATTCCTCGTTATATTCTTATATCAAAAAAGCGTGGAATTGTCTTGAACGCTCAACTACCGTTACCCTCATTATCAGAAGATTTTGAGAATATTATTCAGAAAAATATTCCTTTGAGGTAAATATTATTCCAAAGCCTGCTCACACTCGAATATTTCTACCTCTCCAACCCCAATCATCTCACTTTTTCCTAAAAACCACAGCACAACTTGCTCCGAAAGGTATTTTGGTTTTTTCTAAACGATTCAATTCCCATTGATGAATTTTATTGAAAATGGCAGTTGCTAACTTAGAAGGAGTATGATTATCAGCTTCGGCATCTAAAGTATTTTGTCTGGTTTTTCCGAATAATCTCGCCAAACGATAAGGAATTGCTCTTAGAATTCCCATAATTGGGGGTAAATAAGAGAAAATGTAGCTTCCGTAAGCAAATTCTAAACCACAATCTGTTGCCAATTTTTCAAGAGTTTCGAGGGAATAACGCCTGTAATGTCCACTTTCATCATCAACCTCAGACCAGAGCCATTGATGAGCAGGCACAGTAATAAAAATCAGAGCATTCGAGGGAAGATATTCAGCCAAACCTTCAAGGAAATTTTTATCGTCTTCGATATGCTCAATCACATCAAAAAGCCCTACCGCATCAATCTGTTTTTCTTCAAAAGGAAACTCTTGAAAGAAAATATTATAGACATTCTCGACTCCTCTTTTTTGGGCATTCAGACAGCCAGCATAGCCAGGTTCAATCAAAAAAGTATTTTTCTGAGGGTATTTTTCTGCTAAAAATCTTGCCTGAAATCCATTTCCACCCCCAACATCAGCAAAGTTTTTTGCAAAACCAAAACGCTGCGTGAGCTTGAAAATAACATCATTTCGATGCTTGAACCAAAAGCTATTGTCTTCTACGGCAAAGCAATAATTATTACCCTCTTCGGGGTACGACATTTTTTCGGCATGAGATGCCCGCCAAATATTGTTTTTATCGAGTACTAACTCATTCGTTGTTGTCATTTCTGAAATGGTATAAATCAAAATTCGGGTAATTTTCGTTATTTACTGACCAAATAGCAAGCCAAAGATAAAACTCAATTTCAGCCTTTTTGTCAGGTTTAAAATAAAAATAGAGCTTGGCAAGTTGTTTGTTGAGTTATAGTGAGGGACTATGTATTAAATAAACTACCAGTTTTAGACTGGCAATTTTTTGGTTAGACAATCATCTTTTTCTGCTAATAGCACCGCTCTTTAATGAAAAAGATGGGCAGGATAACCGAAAAAAGGTCGTATCAAAAGGTAGTTTATTTCATACATAGTCCTTTAGCTGTTTTACCAAAAAAACCTGTTGTTTGAAATTTTATTACGAAGTTTTTACTGAACACCGCAAGATTTCGTACATTTACAACAACACTCATCAAATTTATGTCAGAGCAAGAAGAACAAGTTCAAACGCTCCAAGTCTATTCTGACAACGAAAAGTATCGGATTTTCGACAAGGAGTTCATGCCCCATATAGATTCTATGTACAACTTCGCCTTTCGTCTGACCAATGACGAAGACGATGCCAATGATCTTGTGCAAGATACCTACCTCAAAGCCTTTCGTTTTATTAGTTCTTTTGAAGAAGGAACGAACGCAAAGGCTTGGCTTTTCCGTATCCTGAAGAATAGCTTCATCAATGATTTTAGGAAGAAATCGAAAGAACCTTCAAAAGTTGATTATCAGGACGTAGAAACTACCTACAATTCAGAAGAAGATGCTGAAACGAATCAGACCGTAGATTTACGGGCGGAATCTGTCCAAGATTTGATTGGTGATGAAATCGCTACGGCACTGAATTCTTTGCCCGTGGATTTCAGAACGGTCATTATTCTTTGTGATGTTGAAGGGTTTACCTACGAAGAAATGGCGAAGATTTTGGATATTCCCATCGGTACGGTGCGTTCGAGGCTTCACCGTGCGAGAATGCTACTAAAAGATAAGCTGAAAAAGTATGCCAAATCGTTAGGCTATGATACTGAAAATGCCATTGTGGCAGAGAATATTTAGCTACTTTCATGGGTATTTTTTTCCTAATAAATTCCTAATGGATAAATTTTATTGGTCAAAAGGAATTTTTTTTAGAACCATCCTGTTAAACTACTACCAAGGAATAAAAATCAAGTAAAATCTTCATTTTTGAAATATAATTATTTGACAATCAAATAATTAACTGATTTTTTGGATTCCTCCTAATACAATTCCCAACCATGGAAGCTGTTTAAATTTTCTGTTTTATTCTAAAATATAGGCTATTTTTAAAGTCAGTTTTTTTAAAATTATTGACATATAGCAGCGCTACATTGAAAGAATTTTGGAAAACTGGCTTTAAAAAGAGTCAATTTTAGTTGAAAGAGAAAGTCTAAACAGCTTCAGAATTAAAATTATCAAGCAATGGTCTCCGAGGCTGAAAAAGTACAGAAAAAGACAAAATGCGAACATCAAGCCGAGTGCATGAAGTTGGTACAACTCATTGTTGACGGACAAGCAACTGATGAACAAGTTGCTCATTTTAAAGCAAACATGGAAACCTGTTTGCCTTGTGAAAAAGGTTATGAATTAGAAAAGTGTATCAAAGAATCACTCCAATTGCGTCTTGAAAAAAAGTGCGTTCCACAAAGTTTAGTTGACTGTATCAAAGCAAATATTGGAAAAATGGCATTACTTGCCCTAATTATCTCTTATTTTATTACAGAAGGTAATTTTCTCTGTCGTAACTTTGCCTCCTCACAAACAGCAATTACTATTGGACGGTAAACTCATTATCTTCTCTGCCCCGTCTGGTTCGGGCAAAACTACTATCGTAAAGCATCTCTTAGCGAATAACTCCAATCTGGGCTTTTCTATTTCTGCGTGTACCCGTGACAAACGTGGGCGTAACGAAGAAAACGGCAAAGATTACTACTTCATGACGCCCGACGAATTCAAGACAAAAATTGATAATAATGAATTTGTTGAATGGGAAGAAGTATATCCTGGGGCATATTATGGCACATTAAAATCAGAAATAGAAAATCTTTGGGCTTCGGGCAAACACGTAATTTTCGATGTAGATGTGCGTGGTGGCGTGAAATTGAAAGAATTTTTCAAGGAAAAAGCCTTGGCAATTTTCGTGAAAGTTCCCAGTATTGAAGAATTAGAAAAACGTCTTCGTGAAAGAGGTACGGATAGCGAAGATTCTATTTCAAAGAGAGTTTTTAAAATGAAATTTGAAATGACTTTTCAAAATCAGTTTGATGAAATCCTCATCAACGATGATTTAGAAGAAGCCTTCGCAAAAGCACAGAAATTATTTGAAGAATTCACAGGTTCAATTAACAATTAACAATTAACAATTAACAATTATCAAGGGTCAATCAGCAGTTTTCAAATGTCAATGGATAGTGTAGGAGTTAAGAATACCTAATTCTTGCTAATTGACTTTTGCAATGTTGTTCATAGATTATTACTCATTGGTAATTGCTAACTGCTGATTGTTCATTGTTTATTGTTCATTGATAATTGAGCAATGAAAGTTGGTTTATTTTTTGGTTCGTTTAATCCCATCCATGTTGGACATTTGATTGTTGCCAACGTTATGGCTACCACTACCGATTTGGAACAAGTCTGGTTTGTGGTTTCTCCGCAAAATCCCTTCAAGAAAAATAAGTCTTTGTTGCATGAGTTTGACCGCTTAGATATGGTCGAGAAAGCCATAGCCGACAATCATAAATTCAAAGCAACAGATATTGAGTTTTCGATGCCAAAACCTTCCTACACGATTGATACGCTGATACGTTTGCAGGAAAAATACCCTCAGCACGAATTCAAATTGATTATTGGCGGAGATAATTTGGCACAGTTCCCGAACTGGAAAAACCACGAACAAATCTTGGAATATTTTGGCTTGTACGTCTATCCAAGACCCAATGCCGCACCAAGCGAATTAGAAAAACACCCCAAAGTAAAGTTTGTAAATGCCCCTTCCTTAGATATTTCGGCAACTTTTATTCGTGAATGTCTGAAAAACGGACAGTCTATTCGCTACATGACCCCCGAAGTTGTGGAGGAATTTATCATTAGAAAAAAATTCTACCAGCTATGAAAATCAGCATTTTAGGTTGTGGCTGGTTGGGTTTGCCACTGGGGAAATATTTAGTAGAACAAGGGTATTATGTCAACGGAAGTACAACTTCTGAAACTAAAAGTTTTGCCTTACAATCAGCAGGAATTCATCCGTTTTTGCTAAACCTTTCACCAGAAATTTCAGGAGAAAAAATTACAGAATTCTTTGACAATGAGATACTTATCATTGCGATTCCCCCACGTGCGAGTAAATTTGGAGAAGATTTTCATGTACAACAAATCCGTAGTTTAATTCCTTTTTTAGCCCAATCTTCTGTCCGTAATATCATCTATATTTCATCGACTTCGGTTTATCCAGAGCTGAATCGAGTAGTCATGGAACAAGACCAAACCATAGAAACTTCGGGTTTGGTACAAGCCGAGAAAATCCTGCAATCGTTTTCAAAAACTACAGTCTTACGTTGCGGAGGATTGATGGGTTATGAGCGTATTCCAGCGAAATATTTTGCAGGAAAAACAATCAATACAGGTCAAATTCCAGTAAATTATGTCCATCGAGATGATGTAATCGGAATCATAGAAAGTATCATTTTACAGAAAAAATATGGAGCAACTTACAATGTAGTTTCCCCGCAACATCCTGTACGTGAGGACGTTTACCTGAAAAACTGTGCAGATTTAGGATTTATAGAACCAATTTTTGCACAACCCACAGAAGCCATTCCTTACAAAATTATCAGTCCAGAAAAATTATTAAACGAAATTAAATACACCTTCAAGTTTCCAGACCCTTTGGGGTTTTATTATGAGGTTTGAGGGGAAAATTTGCTAATATAAAAATTTCATTTACCTTTGTGACAACAAACAAAAAATCTTCTATTCAATAAAAAAATGCTACTTATCAATACATATTTCAGTCCACTTGGCTCAGATAGTGCCTTGTCTTATGGACGGGAGAATTTTGTATTGAAGTAGGTTTTAGCTGCTCCATTCTTATTCTTGCCGCCCATATTGGTCGGTTTTTTTATGCCCTTTTTCAAGGGTTTCAATCATTTTACTTTACGGGATTATTACTTTCAAAGAAAACTGCGTTGTCTAAAATGTGATAATTTCGTTGTCTGCTTACGTAAGAAATACCCTTACGTTTTAGCTTTAATTATCAGATTATGAATAACTTAAATATAAATCAAGAAGATATTCTTCTTAAAAAAACAATACTTTCAGAAGCTAAACAACAACTAAAACTTGAATTTGTTGGCTTGGATAGTATTATTGACGAAATCGCTGATTTAATGCTTCCGTGGTGGTTGTTCCCCCAGTTTCAACATCGCCCTACTATCATTAATTTGTGGGGTATGACAGGTACAGGTAAAACTGCTCTTATTAAAAGATTGATGGAGTTGATGAGTCTGAAAGAAAAACTTTTACACTTTGACATGGGAACATTTGGTGATGGAGAAACTTCTCTGAAAGATACCTTCACGGACGATTTAGAACATTTTAATGCACAAGAAGTAGTGCTGGCTTTTGATGAATTTCAGTTCGCTCGTTCAATTAATGAAGACGGAGATGAAGTTAATAATCATAAACTTCGTATCATTTGGGATTTATTAGATTCTGGACAATTCACTTATGAACCTTACCTAAATATGTATTATCAGAATAAGGTTTTTCATTTTCTCAAAATCCTAAATAAAGCTCAGGAAGTAGGAGTTAACGTAAAAAATGGTCTGATTGTCAATGAGTTAGATGCTTTTACACAACTTATTGGCGATTTTACATTGTCTTCAAAATCAAGTGAAGATAAGAAAAGAAAACCAGACGAATATTTTGTGTCAGATCACTTTCTGGATGGAATCGATGACTTGATTGAAGGGTATTTTGACAAGAAAAAATACCTTGAACAAATCAAACTCATGAGTTTGGAAGGCTATATAGATTTTTTCATCAACCTTGTCAAACAAAAAGGGAAACAATGTTTAATGGATATGTCTAAAGCTCTAATTTTTGTGGTGGGTAATCTTGATGAAGCCTTTTATATGAGCGATAGTATCAACCCAGATATTAGTGCTGATGAGTTTCATAATCATTCCAAAAAAATTACGATTGCTTCTATTAAATCTGCTTTGCAAGAGCGTTTCAGAAATGAACAGATTGCTCGTCTCGGTAATAATCACATCATCTATCCATCTTTTAGTAAAAATCAGTATAAGCAACTGATTATAAAAGGTTTAGAGACCGTGGAAAAAAATATTGCAGAAACGTTTGCAATCAAAATTCACTTCAATGAGTCGGTGATAGATTTGATTTATACCGAAGGTGTTTTCCCTACACAGGGTGCAAGACCTGTCCAGACGACTCTTCGTAACTTGATTGATTCTTATACTGGTAAGTGGATTTTGGAGATTTTTGAAAATAATTTGTTCGTAACAGACATACACTGGAGTTATCAGAATAATCAATATCTACTTGAATTTTGGAATAAATCTGATAAAATCTTAGAGCAGCAATACAAGTTAAATCTGAAAATTAACCCCCTCAGACAAACTCGTAATAATGATGTTCAGGCTTATGTAGCAATACACGAGGCAGGTCATGCTGTTTTATCGGCTTTATGCTTAAAATTGATACCCGAATATGTAGTAACCCAAACGGCAGATAGCAATTCAGAAGGTTTTTGTTTAGTAAATTATCCAGACGGATTTCATACAAAAGACTTGATACTGAATAGAATTAAAGTTTCATTGGGTGGTTATCTTGCTGAAAAACTGATTTTGGGAGATGATTTTATTTCAAGTGGAGTTTCGGAAGATATTGCTAAAGCTACCCAATTTGCCAACGATGCCGTGAACAGGTTTGCTATGGGAAAAGATCCTATTTTATCTCAACACAACCCGACACAACACCAGGCGGTGTTCACGATGACCAATTCACAAAGTTCGCAGGCTCTTCAAATTATCAAAGAATGTGAAACAGAAGCTCTTGAGATTCTGGAAAGAAATGAATTATTACTTCTGAAACTCACTGATTATCTGACACTTAACTCAAGAATTGAAAAAGAAATGATTCGGAAATTTGTAGAGGAATTTAGTGTAGAGCCTTTTGTGAAAGAAGATGGTTTTAGGGATATTAAGCATTATTATAACATCAAAAATCAGGTACAAAAACGGATGTTGCAATTAGAATTTATAGAAGAATTTGAAATTGCATAAATGAAGGGATTGTGTGAAAAGTCTATGAGTTAAAAGTTTTAAGTAGAAATACTATTCGCAGTAAAACACTTTCAACTTTAGACTTTTCACATAACTCAGATTCTCCCTCTCAATTCTTATCTGAAATCACCATCAATTGGGCTTTGATGCCTGCTGCTTTTGCTTTGCCCAAGATTTTTTCGAGGTCTTCTAAACTGGCATTATAAATATTTGTTACCGTACCAAAGTGCTTCAATAATTTGGTTGAAGTAGTTTTTCCAACGCCTTCTAAACTCTCTAACTGACTGATAATGAAATTCTTACTTCGCTTATTTCGGTGATTGGTAATGCCAAAACGGTGGGCTTCGTCTCGTAATCTCTGAATAAGTTTCAAGGATTCTGATTTTTTATCAATGTATAACGGAATGGTATCTTCTGGGAAATAGATTTCTTCCAAACGTTTAGCAATACCAATAATTGGAATTTTTCCGTACAATCCAAGGGCTTTTAACGCATCACAAGAAGCTGAAAGTTGTCCTTTGCCACCGTCTATGATAATGAGGTCGGGTAGGGGAGATTCTTCTTCCAAAAGCCTTGTGTATCTACGTGTCACGACTTCGTTCATGGTCTTGAAATCGTCTGGACCGACTACCGTTTTTGGCGTAAAATGCCTATAATCTTTTTTGGAAGGCATTCCGTCTTTGAAACAAACCATTGCCGAAACAGGATTTGTTCCCTGAATATTCGAGTTATCAAAACACTCAATATGCCTCGGAATAGATTTTAGTTGAAGGTCGTTCTTTAGTTTCAATAAAATCCGCATTTTTGTATCACCAGCACTTTCTTCTGATGCTTGTCGGTCGGCTCTATCTTTACGGAAATACAGTACATTTTTCAGCGACATATCCAATAATTTTCTTTTGTCGCCAATTTGTGGAATCGTATTTTCGATTCCCTTCAATTCAATCGAAAGCGGTAAATTCGTAATCACTTCTTTGGCTGCAGACTGGTATTTTTCTCGCATTTCCCAGACCATCATCGTCATGATGTCTTCGTCTGTTTCATCTAATTTTTTCTTTACATCCCAAGTCTGAGACTGCGTAATTGTACCATTGATTACCTTCATGAAATTCATAAAAGCCATGCTTTCATCAGACACAATCGAGAAGACATCAACATCATGAATACTCGGATTTACGACCGTAGATTTTGTTTGAAAATTGACAAATGTACGCAGTTTTTCCTTGAAATCTTGGGCTTCTTCAAAAGCGAGTTTTTCGGCTGCTGCCATCATTTTCTCTTCAAAATATTGCTTCGGTAAACTCAGATTTCCCTTCAAAATATTCCTGACTTGGTCTATTTCTTTCAAGTATTCAGATTCAGGTTGAAGCCCCTCGCAACCACCCCGACAGTTACCAATATGATACTCCATACAAACCTTAAACTTCTTATTATCAATGTTTTGCGGAGAAAGATTATAGTTGCAAGACCTAAATTTATAGAGCTGAGAAAACATTTCCAAGAGTGCGTACATGGCTTTGGAGTTGGCATAAGGACCAAAGAAAGTCCCTATCTTTTTATCTACTCGCCGCATGGTTATGATTTTCGGAAAATGCTCATTCGTGATACAAATGAAGGGGTACATTTTGTCGTCACGCAGGAGGATATTAAAACGAGGCTGAAACTTTTTTATCAGGGTATTTTCCAATAAAAGTGCATCAAATTCAGTGTGAACAATGGTAAATTCTAAGTTCCTGATTTTAGAAACCAAATTCTTAGTTTTACGGTCATGCTGGTTAGATTTAACAAAATAACTGCTAACCCGATTCTTGAGATTTTTGGCTTTCCCGACATAAATAACTGTTCCTTCTTCATCAAAATAGCGATACACCCCAGGTTCTTCAGGGAGGTTTTTCAGGACAGATTTATAGTCGAATTCAGTCATTTTTGTTGGTTTTGGGTAAAATGTTCAACGCCCCAATCAGTAAAAACACTGACAAGGGCGTTAGCATAATAATTTATTGAATGATTGCTAAAAGCCAAAAGCTAACAGCCGACAGTTAAAACACCTGCTTTGCTTTTGTGTTCAAGACAAATTTAGAATCAATCAAATATGTTTTTTGATTAGAATTACCTGCTTTAATATAAAAATTAACCTTCATTGGCACATCAAACGCACCTCTTTGAATACGTACGCTTATGGGTCTATCCATGCCACTTTCTTTTGCTTGTTTCTGAATTTCGGCAAGGTCAGAAGCACCAAATTCTTTCTTACCAATCATTGTATTGTCAATTACTCGCTTGATTTCGGCAACAATTTTTTCATTAGATTTTAATTCTCTACTTAATGAATAAAATACGCCAACCTCGGTAATGTCCTTCTTTTTACGAGTATCCGAAAGGTCTTCGTCAATATCATCGAAGCCATTGGCGTAAAATTTCACATTCGTGATGGTCACGTGAATTGGGTCATCAAGACTTTGTAAGATTTCACCAGTTTCTCTCAATGTCAATTCCAATTTCTTTACTTCGCCTTGCTTTTGGGCAATGATTCCCTCCAGTTCTTCGATAGAATTTTTCTGCCCAGTCATTAAACTATCTTTTTGACGAATAATTTTCTGGAAGCTCGCAATTTTGGACTCATAAGATACAATTGCCTGTGTCAATTGGTTTTGAATCTTATCTTTATCAACCTTTAGCTGAGAAATTTGTTTACTCAATAAATTCACCAAAGCCAATTTATCGCCATTTTTCTGAGAATCATTTTGACTTTTGAGAACCTCTAATTTTTTAGTCAAAGCCTCAATTTTAGTATCTTTTTGTTTGAGATTAGCTCTGTCTTCTTGAATATCCGTTCTCAGTCTCACCAAATCAGTATTTATTGCCTTGATTTTCTCTGCGTTTGACTCATTCTGTGAAAACTGTATTTTCGACTGATTGTATTGGTTATAAAACAAATAACCCGCCGCAAGTAGCAAAACACCCACCAAAATACTTAGTAAAATATTGTTTCTTGAAGTATTGGATTGGGTAGTTCTTTCTTCTAATTCTGGTAAAAATGCCATTGATTGTTGTGGTTAGTTTTGTGGTTTTTGTAATGCACTATCTATTATTTCTTCTTATAAATCCATTCTAATTTGCTCAGAATGGCAGGATTCTGTGTTTTTTCTTTAATGTATTTCTCTGCAAATATAGCATCTTTAGGGTCAATAGTTTTTGTGCCTTTATAGACTTCATTAATCATGTCGGCGGCTTTTTCTTCTTGTCCTAATTTAAAAAGGGCAGTTGTTTCAATCATCCAAAAACGAATCAAAATCGAACGGTCATCAACGCCAATTTTACGTAGGTTCGTCTTCATTTCTGCCAATCTTTCAACCGAATACGTCTTGCCACGACCGCTATACAAGCTGAACATAATGATATTTTCGGCGGTACGGACTACGTTTTCTTTACCAAATTTAGCATAAAAATCAGGGAGTTGATTCATCATGTTTTTGAAAAGTGCATTGTCGTCGTCCATGATAACTTTTTGTAAAACCAAGAAGTTAATTTGGCTATTCATATTCTCTGGTTTTTGATTCGATGCGTAGGCATTCATTGCCTCGATATTGCCCGTGGTATCACAAACAAATCTGCAATTGTAGCCATATTCAATCAAAAAATTATCATCATGAACACCCTGTTTGAAAAACCCTTTCCAACTCGCTGATTGTTGTTGTGGGTTAGTGGCACGGTCTGCCATATCTTTCAGTGATTTCTCGTTATTCTGTTCATCGCCAGCAGGTTGTATGTGCAGGAGGTTTTCGTTGTTATCCCAAAACGACATCAAGGGCGTAGAAAGCACATAGATTGTATGTTTTTTAGCAAATTCCCGAAACTCTGGTGAATTCCACTCCATTTGATAGCTAATAAATTTTTGATTGAAATAATTAGCCACGCCAATATTATTGTCAAAAGTTTTCTTGAAACTCTCGCAATGCGGACAGCCAATGGCATAGATTTCGAGGAAAACATTTTTGTTTTGAGCTTTCGCCAAAGCAAAAACCGCCTTCAGATTTGTTTTCTGAAAATTGACACTTTTCTGAGCATTCGCCCCCAAGACAAATAAAGTAAGTAGTAGAAAAAGAGTGATTTTTTTCATGAGAAATGATAGTACCCCAGGTTATGCACCCCAGCCTAAAGACATGGGGTTAATGATAAAATATAACTAAATGTTTTCAACAACTCAATAATAATCAGGGAGTTATACCAAAGTGAAAATGGTTTTAGGGAACAAGGTTACACAGAGAACCACAGAGAAAGCCTCTGAAATACTCTGCGGCAGGCGTTCCTGTGGTTCTCTTTCTTTAGCTCTGTGGCTCTCTGTGTAACCTCATTCCCAAAGGTAAAAAAACCGAAAAGCTCTTTCATATTAGTATAAACAAGCATCGAAAATACCTAAAAATCCTCCAAAACGGGCAATCCTGCTTGTACGCCAGGGGTGCAAATCACAGAGAAATCACAAGTTGCTTGCATTTCTTCTCGGCTTGTGGTGCGTAATTCTTGCACTAATTTGCCCGTAAAATGCAAAGTAATTGCCTCGGCGTTATTTCGGGTTTCTTCTATCAAAGGATGTACCGAAGTACGTAATGCGTTTACAATATCTTCTGCAAATTCCTTAAACATAAAATTTGTAGGAAGAACGTGTAATTGATAGTTTTCTTTTCCTTCGCCCGAAATAAAAACAGGAATTGGTAAATATTCCGAGGATGCTGCCAGTTTGCCAAATGCCAATCGAGCTTTTGCATAAGATTCTTCTCTGATTTCGGCATCATAACCTCCAAAAACGATAGCTACTTTCTTACGATTTTCTAAGGTTTTTATTCTTTCTGCGATAGCCCCGTCTAATCTATCGAGCATTTTCAAGAAACGAAAAGTATTCTTTCCTGTACGACTGCGTTCCCGAATTGACTGGCGAATAAAGTACGTTATTGTGTCCGAAACGTTCATGCCAATCTCTGCCATCTGCTTGAAAATCAATGAAGTAGGTGACATTCCTGGAATTGTATTGGGGTCGTGCAGAATCACTCGTCCGTCGGGTGTCAGGAATCCGTCTATCCGAGTACACACGCCAAATCTCAGGGCATCGAAAGCCTTTTTTACTTCTTGTTGAACCTTCTGATTATTCTCTAAACTGGTACGAATCGGAATACTTTTCCGAGTAGCAGATGATTGATATTTTGCCTTAAAATCAAAAACCTCAACATTCGCCATGATTTCTGTGGGAGGCAAAGCCACCGACTCACAATTGGGTTTCTGAACTACCCCACAACTAAATTCTTGTCCTTTCACGAAAGCCTCAAAAAGTACTTCATCTTCGGCGTTGGTTGAAATTAAGACGGCGTTTTTTGCATTAGTCTCAGAAAAATATTTATCCAAAACCGTCAATAAATCAGCAGGATGATAGACCACTTGATTGCCCAAAGAAACGGGCAAACCAATGCCTTCATCAAAATTTGCCATGCGTTGCACGTACTCTTTTTTATCAGAATTGTTCCATTCTTCGGCAGAAATTTCACGAATAAAAAAACATTGTTTAACTGCTTTAACGAAATCTTCAACTGAATCTTGCTTCACAAAAGCAACACCAATAGACGAACCCTGATGCGGAGCTTTTACTACGAAAGGTAAGCCAACTTTAGATTTTATTTCTTCAAAAATGGACTTAGTGTCCTCATTTTCAAAACGTTGTCTTGTTAGCGTTGTTGTTTTTTTGTCTAAACCTACGGCTAATTTTATGAGTTCGTTTTGGGCAATTTTATCAATTCCAATCGAAGAACCCATCAAACTTGGTCCAGAATATGGCACGCCGTACCATTCCAAAAGCCCTTGAATTGAACCGTCTTCACAAGCAGGTCCGTGCATGGCAATGAACGCAAAATCAAAAAAATCTCTGAATTGTTCTGGACGAAGCCGAGTACCAACTTCAGCAATCATTTCTACTAATGCTTCGTCGGACTGTCTGCCTAAAGATTCAGAATAAATTTGATATTCTCCTTGGTATTTTTGGGGTGGATAAAACGCCCGAATAGAACTTGAATAAATAAACTCCTCTTGCAAAAGGATAAAATTCCCACAGCCATCCACGAAAATTGGGACAGGTACAAAGAGTGATTTATCAATATTTCCCATAGCGGTTTTTCCTCCCGCAAAGCTAATTTCACGTTCACGTGCAGGTCCACCAAAAAAGATTCCGATTTTTAACATTTACATTTCAAGATTTATTGAATTTTAACCCAAAAGTAAAAAGGAATCAGAAAATATTGAGATAAAACAGTAAGTATTGTTAGATGGAAAAATAAACTTGAAGTTGGTTCGACAAAAAAGCCTTAATTTTACAAAAAAAGAATCCAATTTTATGCAGAATAATTATTTAGTAATCATGGCAGGGGGCGTTGGAACGAGGTTTTGGCCATTTAGTAGAACCAATTACCCAAAGCAATTTCATGATGTTCTTGGCACTGGAAAAACAATGTTACAACAAACCGCCGAACGTTTCGACGGAATTTGTCCACCAGAAAATGTCTATATTGTTACCAATGCCGATTATATCTCATTGATAAAGAGTCAGTTACCCTTTCTGACGGATGCTCAGATTTTGGCAGAACCTACTCGTAGAAATACCGCCCCGTGCATTGCTTATGCCTGTTACAAGATTGCCTCACAGAATCCTTTTGCCAATATTGTGGTTGCTCCAGCCGACCATATTATTTTGAAAGAAGAGGCTTTTAAAGACAGAATTAAGGAAGCAATAGAAGCGACGCAGACGACCCAAAATCTTGTTACTTTGGGCATAACCCCAAGCCGTCCAGACACAGGTTATGGCTATATCCAGTTTGAAAAAGAGAGCCAAAATGCCGCAAAAAAAGTAATAAAATTCAGAGAAAAACCTACGTTGGAGATTGCAGAGGCATTTTTAGCAAGTGGCGAATACGTTTGGAATGCAGGTATTTTTATCTGGACAGCCCAAGCCATTAAACGTGCTTTTGAAAAAACTAATCCTACCATTGCAGCAATATTTGAAGCAGGAAAAGAGCATTATTTTACTGAAACCGAGCAAGATTTTATCAATCAAGTATATCCAACTTGCGAAAGTATTTCGATTGATTACGCCATCATGGAAAAAGCGGATAACGTTTCTGTGGTTTTGGGAGAATTTGGTTGGTCAGATTTAGGAACATGGAAATCTTTGTACGAAGTTTCGGACAAAGACGAAAACTCGAACGCCTTAGATGCCCATGTACTTTTGTACGACGTAAAAGATTGTATTATCAAAACCCCACAAGAACGTCTGGTAGTGATTCAAGGATTGGAAGGATATATCGTGGCAGAATTTGATAATGTTTTGATGATTTGCCAAAAAGACCAAGAGCAAAAAGTAAAAGAATTCGTAGCAGCAGCAGGCGAAAAAGGAATTGAATTTGTGTAAAGTTGGTTAATATTATAGCTTTAAGCAATTGGCTGTTGGCTATATGCTTGAAAATTAAACGGCTTCTACAAATTCCCCAACTAACCCCATTTTTAATTCATAATTCTCCATTTTTAATTAAAAAAAGTGTCAGAATCTCTTTTTGTTCCTCAGAATGGTTCTCGTAAAGAAATTTATGAGGCAATCATTCCTCAAATAAAAGCATTGGTTGGTGCAGAAACTGACCTTACGGCTAATCTTGCTAATATTTCAGCCGTCCTCAAAGAAGCCTTTGGGTTTTTCTGGGTTGGGTTTTATTTGAAAAAAGAAAATCAATTAGTACTTGGACCATTCCAAGGTCCGCTTGCGTGTACGAGAATCAATTTCAATAAAGGCGTTTGTGGACATTGTTATACAACAAAACAAACTGTAATTGTACCAGATGTTGAAGCATTCCCTGGGCATATTGCCTGTTCTTCAGCTTCAAAATCAGAGATTGTTTTGCCTGCATTCGACAAAAATGGCGAAGTTTTCTTGGTACTTGACGTTGACTCTGACGAACTCAATGATTTCTCGGAAACAGATGCATCAGGATTGGAACAAGTGATGCGGATTGTGGAGGAGAGTTTGTAAATTTTTGATAACCAGTATTTTACCCTAAAAAAATGAAAAAACATTTAGCTCAATTAAATATTTCCAGAATTATTCCTGAAACGATGGAAGACCCTATGATGGCTGACTTTGTCGCTCAATTAGACACCATTAATACTTTGGGAGAAAATAGTAAAGGCTTTGTTTGGCGTTTGAAAGATGATGCAGGAAATGCAACTAATCTAAGACCTTTCGATGATGATAGAATTATTGTGAATATGACCGTTTGGGAGTCAGTTGAGGATTTGATGAATTTTGCCTACAAATCTGCCCACGCAGTTGTGATGCGTGACCGTAATAAGTGGTTTGAAAAATTTGGAAAGCCATCAACTGTGCTTTGGTATATCGAAGAAGGGCATATTCCGACTACGCAGGAAGCTCGTGAACGATTGGAATATTTGCAGGAAAATGGTCCAAGCGAATTTGCTTTTGACTTCAAAAATCGTTTTTGATTTTTCAGAATTTATTCCAACAAAGCCAGAATGTCTTCTTTGCCAAGCGATTTTACAAAACTCTCTTCTGTTGTAACTAACTCATTAGCAAGGCGTTGCTTACTTCTTTGAAGAGAAAGAATCTTTTCTTCTACAGAATCTTTAGTGATAAATTTATATGTGAAAACAGTTTTGTCTTGCCCAATTCTATGGGCTCTATCAACGGCTTGTGCTTCTATTGCAGGATTCCACCAAGGGTCAAGAATGAAGACGTAATCTGCTGCCGTCAGATTTAGCCCCAGTCCACCTGCTTTTAATGAAATCAAGAAAATCTTAATACTTTCATCTTTCTGGAAAAGTTCTACCTGTGCCTGACGGTCAGTTGTACTACCGTCCAAGTACGCATAACGCAGGCTGTCGGCATCAAGACGTTCACGGACTAAATCCAAATGTTTTACGAACTGACTGAAAATCAGAATCTTATGCCCTTCGCCAACCGCAGTTTTCATTCGTTGAATCACGTCTCCTAATTTTCCAGAATCTCCTTCATAGTCAACATCTGTCATTTTTGGATGATTAGCAATTTGTCTGAGCTTAGTTAAACCCTGTAAAACCACCATCTGAGATTTCGCAATACCGTCATTTTCAATACTTTTCAGAATTAAATTTCTATAATAAGATTTTGCTTCTTCGTACTCATGCTCTTGTTGCTCAGTCATTTGGCAGTACTGAATACTTTCGATTTTTGGCGGTAACTCGGTGGCTACCTGAGACTTATGCCGTCTGAGCATGAAAGGTTTGATGATTGAAAACAGGCGTTTTACCTTCTTTTCATCATTCTTTTTTTCAATTGGAACTTGGAACTCATTCCTAAAAAATGTCTGACTACCCAAAAGCCCAGGATTCACAAAATTCATTTGACTCCAGAGGTCTAAAGTACTGTTTTCCAGAGGTGTACCCGTCAGAATGAGTCTATTTCGGGCATTCAATTGTGTAACAGCTTTTGAAATATAAGAACTCGGATTTTTGATTGCCTGAGATTCGTCCAAAATCAGGTAATGAAAACGATAATTTTTCAGTAAATCTATATCAATTCTCACAATTCCGTAAGAAGTAAGAATGAGGTCATAATTATCAAAAAGTTCAATATTTTTATCCCGATACGTTCCCGTATAAATCAGTACTTTTAGGTTCGGAGTGAATTTGTTTGCTTCCATTTCCCAGTTGTAAATCAAGGAAGTAGGCATGATTAATAACGAAGGCGGATGATTTTTTGCCTCCTTATTTTCTTCCTCAGACTGCAATAATGCCAAAGTTTGGACAGTTTTTCCAAGTCCCATATCATCAGCCAAACAACCCCCAAAATGGTAGTCATTCAAGAAACGCATCCACTCATAACCAGCCTTTTGGTACGGTCTGAGCGTACCCACAAAACCCTTGGGCAATGCGTATTGTTGCATTCCCTCAAAATCTCGGAGTTTATCTAATTTTCTGCTAATTACAGCCGTAGCCAAAGATTCTTTTTCTAAATCTTGCACCAAAGAAACATGATATTTTTTCAAGACAAATCCCTCATTATCAGAGCTTTGTTCAATAAAAGCAAAGAGTTCTGAATATTGGCTAAACCATGCTTCGGGGATTACGGCAATCTCTCCATTTGGTAAAGTAAACTCCCTTTTTTTGTTCAGAATATAACCTCTTAGCTTAATGAATGGAATCTCAAAAGGACCAAAGCGTACCAGCGTATGAATGTCGAACCAGTCGTTAGTTTCGGTTATTTTTACTTCAATTTTTGAATAACCCAAGAAGTATCTTTTACCATTGGTTTGCTCTTTTTGGTCAATGCTAAAACCTGCATCTGTAAGTGTCTGGTAATGATTTTGTAACCAAGAAAATGCCTCTTTTTTAGAAAAAACAATTGAGCCATTTTGTAGATTAATCCCCAACTGATTTAGGGTAGCAAGCGTACGTTTTTCACTGTGTAAATCTCGGCGAACTTTGTGGAAAATATAGTCATCACCCTGTCTTTCCATACTGACATTGTTCTTAGTAGAAAAACTGTCGAACTGAAAAGTGAAGTCCCCATAACGAAACGATAAATTCAAAACAACTTCTGTATCTGTCTGATTATCAGAATCTTCCGAATGTAATACAAGAGATTTTTGATTAGCGATTTGTTCAATAAAACTCAGAACAGGAATACATTTGTAGGCTTGCGAACGAATTTCAAATCCCTTTGCATAAACATCGAACATCGTGATGATTGCAGCCACAAATTTGCGGTAATAATCTTCCTCTATTTTCTTGGGAATAATAATGAATTTCTTGTTCAGGAAAGGGCGAATTTTATTGCCATCTACCTCTTTTTCAAAGTGATAGAGTTTATTATCAAGAATTAACCAAGCGGGTTCATCACAAATTGTAAAGGCATTTTTATACTGAAATTCCACTTTTTGTCCCTGATATTTCATAGTCGGAAAGTAATGCGTATTATCGGGATTCCGCATAAAATGGAATAAAACGGTAGCTTTTTCGGGGAGGATTTCAATTTTTTTCCAGATAGGGTTTCCATCACTTCCCATCACAAAAAGTTGTTTTTTCAGTAGCAGAGGCAAGATTTCAGCACGCATTTTTTCCAAATACTGATTCATGGTTTCCTGCAAAGGTTTATCACCTTTCTGTGGGTCATAAATTTTCAAGAAAAACTCAACGGCACTTCTTTTTTTTGAGCCACCAAATTTCTGGAGCATCACATCTTGCTGAATGGCATCAATCAATTTGACCAAGGTAAAATCATCCTCATCGAGATGTTCAGTAAACTCGTTGATGTTCTTGCTTGATATATTTTGGTTCAACAAAGTAAGTCTTCCCTTGTCGTCCAATTGAACAACAAAGACTTCAAATAAATAGCCCAAATACTCGTGACTGAGCAAAGAATATATCACCTGGAAAGGCTGTGAGGTAACAACTTTCATAAAATTAACAGAACTGCTGATGGAAAAATGGTAATATTTTCTGATAAATCATGGATTATAAATATTAAAGTCAAGCTCATTTTTCTAAAGAAAATCAACATTGAAATCTGAAATATTACATCTAATCATTTGATTACAAGTGGTTTATCTAAATTTTTTGTGAATTTGAGATATACTTAATCTAAAGGAAAAATTTCTAAAGAGTAGCGGTGTTAGTCTGTGGTATCAGGAAATTTATATGCTACAAATACTAAAAATAACCTTTTATTTTGAAAATCCCCAACAATTGAGCAATTATTTTTCTGCTGAATAAAGAATATCCAAGTTTAAGATTGAAAATTGAAAATCTCTGTTAATGATTGTTGAAGTAATGTTCAACAAAGAGAAGTTTTGGAGTGAGATAAACCTCTATAACATGAACATAAGTAACCAACATTTCATAATCGATACTTTTAATTAGCTAAATTCTGATTTTAAAGCCAATAGCCAACAGCTAAATGCTTATAGCTACTTGATTTTTATAGAGGTTAATCTACCTTTTTAAAGGTTTTTTCAAAAAAAGTCAATTAAAATAGATTAAGCACAATATTTTTCTAACTTCGTTTATCCATAAAAAATAAACTATCTTATTGAAATGAAAAGAATCCTCATTGCCTCCGTATTGGTTTTTGGAACTTTGATTGCTTGCCAAAAGCCCTCAGAATTAGATGAAATAGTAAAATCAAAGCCTAATAGTAGTCGTTCATCAAAGGATGATGGTGGTGGGAGTGGGACAGGTTTCTATTATAATGCAACATTAGTCGTTACAAAAAAGGATAATAAAAACGAAGATATTGCTAAACTTTTTGAGACATTTCCTGGGGCAGAAGAACTTTATGCGTGTGATACTGGAACAAAAATAGGTTTATCTTTTCTTACCTCCTCATCGCCAATTCCTTCTAATGGAAATCAAAGAGTTTTTGCATTAAATAGTGTTCAAACCGAGCCCATTACACTATTAAGCGGTATTTTAAGTCAATTTAGAGTTTGCTCGGCATCTTCAAATCCACAGGTACAGTGTATTTCACAAACTGAAATGCAGACTAAAATTACGCAAGCATTTACAAATGAAGGATATAATTTAGCAAGTGTAAGTGTTTCAGCTAATGGAAATATTGAAATTATGATTAGAAGACCAGATTCTACTTTAGCCTCTTGTATTGCGACTGTTATTTCTTATTTTAATTAATAGTTCATGATGAAATCTTATGCAGACTCTTTTTTCGCTATTATGGCTTTTGGTGTAGTTATCAGCCAATTAGTTGTCATTGTTATCTATCTTGTTAGATTGAAGTATCTGAAACAAGCAAAAATAAACTACTGGGGTGTTTCTATTTTACTGAATGTCGTGTTTACAATAATGGCATTATCAACTGCAAAATTACTTGACACTTCAACTACCAATAATATTAATCTGTTCGCCAATATATTATTGATTTCTGATTTGGTTTTTGGACTATTAGTTTATCAGCAACACAAAAATGTGCCAAAACAAGTCATTTGGGGTATTTTCATTATTTTTATGATTTTGTGGTGCGGCGAGTTTACCTTGAATATCAATCAAAATGGTTTCCAAAACATAGACCGCCTCCGTATCACGGGAGTATTCATGCACCTTGTTTTCGTAACGGGGGCATGGATTTATTTCATAGATTTAATTAAAAAACCCTTTATAGAATTCCGAAAAATTCCTTTTTTTTGGATTATCATTGGCTGGTTATTTTTTTATATTCTAACAAGTACAACCTTGTTTACAGGTTTGGTATTGACAGATAAATCACAATTATCAGTTTTATTAATGTACGATTGGACTGTTTTTGCTGAAACCGTAGCTAATATTTTGTATGCTATTGCCTTTTGGAAATCTAAAAAATGGGTTGAGAGAAATAATTTGTAACAAGCAAGTCTGATGAATTTAGACCCAATTATTTTCTTGTTTATCACTGGTATTTTGCTGAGTTGCTTAATCGCTTCTTTAGCGGTTTTTCGTTTTTTTTACCGACGCCAAAAACAAGAACATGAGCAGATTATCAGAGAACAATACAGAGAAATGCTCGACTTTGCCTCGAATATTGCGGGGGAACAATTGCATCAAAACGTTATCAACCGTCAGATTAGACCGATTTTCAAGCAGTTGCGTCAACTAAAACAAAAAGTTGATATTCCTACTCAAGATGCGATTCAGCAAATTATTGAGCAATTGGAAATTGCCGAAAATAAAGTCCGAAATGTAAGTAATGAAATTTATCCGCCACATCTGACCGAGATGTTTCTTCCTACTTGTCAGAATACCGTCATGACACTTGTCAAGTCGCATTCATACAAAGGAAAAATAGATTTTAAACATGAAGGAAATTTTGATGGTTTAGACGATTTGCTAATGTTTGGTTTGTATAGTGTCATTGATTTGTTTGTGTCGAACAGCCTCAATCATGCCGAAGCAAGCAAAATTTTAGTAGAAATCAAACGTATAGGCAATAAGATTTACTTGAAAATGGAAGATAATGGCAAAGGTTTTGACATGAATCAAGACAAAAAAACGAGTAGCAGGGGCATCGGAGATTTCAAGAAAAGAGCTATTTCAATTGCCATTTCGGCATCAAAATTTGATTATTATAGTATATTGAACAAAGGTACTTTTTTTGAAATGGAAGTTTTATCATGAATATCCGTGTTGCCATTATAGAAGATGAACGAGAAGTAAGAGAAGAACTCGTACAGCAAGTGAAGCAAATGCAGCACTGCGAATTAGACTATGCCATAGGGTCATTTCAAGAATTATTGAGAAACAATATTCAGAAAGACTACAATCCAGATGTAGTGTTAGTTGATTTATTTTTGGGTAAAGGACAACCTGGAGGGCTATCAATTTTAGAGTTTTACCACGAAAAGAAAAAACATCCCAAAATTATTGTCCTAAGTTCCTACTGTGACGAACTGACCATCAATGAAACCGAGATGAAAGGAGCAAATGCTCATATCAAAAAATCATTGACGGCAGGTTCACATCCATCATTTCTTGAAAACATCATTCTGAAAGTTTGCGATGAAAGAAAACCAATGGGTTTCCTGAGTATCACATCCGAATCTACTCAGAAAACAGATAATAAACTTGTACTGCCTGTTCCTCCCACAACGAAGCTCTCCAAACAGCAAAAGGTTTTTTTAAAACTGTATTTAGGAGGAAAAACACAAATCGAAATAGCCAAGATTTGTGAAGTTTCTGAGAGTACAGTCAATAATGTATTTTCAGTAATGCGAAGTAAAAAGAAGTTCAATGTCAGTAATAATGCCCAATTAATCAGAAAAGTAATCGAAACAAATATTGTTTTGTAGTACAACCTCTATGTTTTTAAAATACTGATTATCAGATACTTATGTAATTTTTTAAGGCTTCCTCTATCTTTCTCCTCTATAAAATTCTTTTCTTCTTCTTCTATTTTTTTTGCTTGTTAGATTTGAAGTGTAATTCATGATTTAAACTGTTTCATAAATTTTGATTGCCGAAAATAGAAAATCTTTCATAGCCAAGTAACGGGAACTCAATAAGTTCACCCATTAAATTCCTGTTACTAATAAACAAGAAAAAGTAATTATGAAAACAACTATTGCTATTGCGACCCATCAAAAACTACTCTGCGAATCTTTAGGATTTATAGTCGAAAACGAAAATTTTGAAGTTACCTGTTTGGAACAAGAAGGCATATTAGCTTTTCAGAAAATCAAACTTCATCAACCTCAAATTGCCATTATTGATTTGGATTTACCACAGATGGACGGTATCGAAATCTTAAAAGCTCTTCGCAAAGAAAACTCTCAAACTCGATTTATTTTTTTTGTTACTAAAATAGATTCTCGCAAGGTTTCACAAGCGTTTGAATTTCTCCCGAATGGATTTTTGCACATCAATGGCAGCATGACGGATGTGATTCTGTGTGTCAATGCGGTAAAAGAAGGAAGGTCATTTTTCTCTGATATTGTCTATGCGATTTGTCAGGCTTCAAATGTAAAAAAGCATCTTTTTTCTGCAAAGATTAATATGCTTACCAACAGAGAAAAAGAAATTCTGGAAGAAGTCGGCAAAGATTTAGATTCAAAAGAGATAGCAGATAAATTGTTTATTTCTATAAAAACCGTAGAGAATCACAAGACCCATATAAGCGAAAAACTAAATCTAAAAGGACATAAAGCATTGAAACAATTTGTGTTGAATATGTACGAATAAGTGTCGCATATAGGAAACGTTTCCCATAAAAATAAAGAAAAATATCTCACATAAATGAGGAAATATTACTACAAAAGAAAAATATATTATTATAAACTTTGTCATGTTATAACGCTTTAATTATTTTTTCAAAATTTAAACTTTCAAACAAGATGAAAAACATCACAGAAAACCCACAAAACATATCAGAGTTATTAAAGGCTAAAGTAGAGTCTTTCCAAGTAGAAGAATTAGATTCTCGTTTAGAGATGAAGCCTTGGATAGAAGTAAATCAAGGCTGCCCTAAACCTAAAGGAGAAGAGGGTGCAACAGAAGAGTAATATTGGTTACTTAAAGCTGATGAGTGATCAAATGAGAACTATTTGATACTCATCAGCTTTTATTTTCTTACCCATTTTCTTTTCTGAGCTATGATTTCGATAACAAAACCCTCTTTCGCTGAGACTGTTCAGCAAGCCCAAGACACTTATCAAAGCTACATTCAAGGCTTACCGATTGTTGAAGATTTTAAATCTTTACTGACTGATGAAAGATTCTTCAAAGAGAACCCCTCGATGTATTTAATATACCCGATACTTTTTGAAGAGCAATTTTCGATGTATGCTGAGGAAAAATTAGAACAACTATGTACGGCGGGTTATCTGTATTATAGGTCAGTGATTGAAAATGATAAAATTCTTGACGATGCCGAGCTTTTAGCTGATAATCAGATGTTTACCATTATCAGTAGTGTTGCACAGGAGGAAAGTATAAAAATCCTCAGCCATTTGTTTGGCTTAGATTCAACTTTCTGGAAATACTGGAATCTACGGAAAGGCGAATATATGAAAGCGATGCAATTCGAGAAAAAATATGCTACTTCAGTTTTTCGTGGGATGAAAAAATCTGATAATGTACAGCTATCTGAATCTGATGAAGTAAGTATTGAAGAATACGAAAAATTAGCAGATTACAAATCTGCATTTGGTAAAGTTGCCATCGACGCAACGTATCTTCTATCTGGGCAAAATGATAAGGAAACTTATCAAAAACTAATAAAATCTCATGCTTTATTTTCGGTTGGCTTTCAACTTTTAGATGACATTCAAGATTTGGAAGAAGACATAAAAAATGCTCAAGTAAACTATGCTGTTCAAAACCTTAAAAAATATTGCATTAGTAATGATATTGTCTTTAACCTCAAAGAACCTGAACACCTTAATAAACTTTTATACGTAAGTGGAGTAGCCTCTAACCTTTTTGAATTAGCGATTAACTATTTTGACCAAGCATCAGACTGGATTAATCATCTCAATCTTTCTCTATGGAAAGAAGTAATTGAAGAGAAAAAAGCAGAAGCTGCCAAGAATTTAAAAGAAGTAAATATCTATAATAAACTCGTTGATTTACGAGTAGAATTTAGGTATTCAAAACCTCAACAATCTGATTTTCAGATAGATTACCCTAAAAATCAAACGCCTTGGCATAATGTTGCTAATGCTGCCCTCGAAGATATTGTTTACGAATGGCAGAAAGATTTTGGCGAGGTAAAACATATCATGTACCTCAGTGAAGATGAGGGTTTTAAGAATGAACAAGACTACCATATCGGAGATATTTTTCAACGAGCATTAATTGCAGAATCTTTGGCAGAGGTGAATAGTTTTTTCAATAATCAGCTAAATCCTATTCTGGAAAAAGAAGTTGACTATTTATTGAGCAAAAGAATCACCCACGGTGTAGGTGGTTGGAATTACTTTCCTACGGTAGCAGAAATTGCTCCTGATGCAGATGATTTGGGTCAAATTCTTCAAGTTTTTGTTAAATCCAATCAAATAGAAAAATACAAACAACATTTTGATACTCCAATTGCAGTTCTGTTGTCGGACAATTATTTACCCAATGGAGGCTTTGAAACTTGGATTGTTCCCAAAGAAGACCAATCTCTTTTGCAGCAAATTCAAAATATGTTTAATGAAACCAAATGGGGAAAAGGTCCAGATACAGAGGTGGTAGCCAATATGCTGTACGGTTTATTTTTATATGACAATACCAAATATCAAAAGCAAATTGTAGATGGTTGTGAGTATCTAATCAATCAACAAGAAGCCGAAGGTTTTTGGAATAGTAGGTGGTACTATGGACCATTTTATGGGACTTATACAGTCGTCAAGATTCTGAGTCTTGCTGGTAAAGGAGAAGAAAATATTCAGAAAGGCATTGATTTTCTATTAAATTCTCAGAAACCAAACGGTGGTTGGGGTTTTGTTGGAAAAACTCAGGATGCCCTTTCTACTGCCATAGCAATGCTGACGCTCTGTTTTGAAAAAGATACAGTAAAAGTCAAAAATGCCTTAGAAAACGGTTTAAGTTTCTTACAAAATTCTCAAAAAGAAGACGGAACATGGGCTGCTGCAAAATTCATTGCCCCAAAAATGAATGAACCTTATAGCAGTTCAACACTTGTGTCGAGTTTTATTTTGAAGGCTGTTGTGAATGCTTATCGGAAGTGTTATTAAGTTGATAAGTTTCAGTTTAATAAGTTGTTAAAATTATAAGTATTTGATAATAAGACACTTATAAAAAATTTCAATTCAAACAGATTTTCAAAATAAGCAATGGAAATTAATTTTTTATCGACATATCCAAAATTGGCTTCTGGGGTAGAATTCCATGTTTTTGATGAAAACACGTTTCTGGTTCAGCAAATTCAATACAAAAACCAATTAAGAGTCGGGAAACTCATACACTTTATTTTGAATTTAGCAGATGGCAAGAAAAACATCGAAGAGATTACAACGATTACTCAGAAAGCTCTTGCCATAGAGATAAAACCCCAAGAAATCTATGATGCCATCTATCAAGATAAAATGCAAACATTAGGGTTTATTGAGAGTGATTTAGAGATTATAGAAAAGTCAAGTAGTGATTATCTAAAGTTAAAAGTAACGTTATTAAAAGAAGAATGGCTACATCAGTTTAGTTGGATTTTTACGCCACTTTTTAGCCCTGTACTTTTCTATTCGCTCTATATTTCACTGTTTATTTTCTTGGGTTTATGTTTTTATATGAACCGTGAATTTATCAGTATTCTTGATACAATTACCCCCAATAATTTACTTATTATTTACAGTTTTCTACTTTTCAATACTTTTCTTCATGAAATGGGGCATATATCTGCTTGCAGGAGGTTCGGGGCGAAACATGGTAGTATTGGCTTTGGGTTTTACTTATTCACGCCAGTTTTTTTTGCTGATGTGAGTGATGCTTGGAAACTTCGCTCATCAGAAAGGGTAATTTTAGATTTGGCAGGTGTTTACATGGAATTACTTTCAGGGGCTGTTGTGATGTTCTTATATTTTATCACAAAAACTCATTTTTTGCTTAATCTGGAGGTATTCATTCTATCGCATACATTGGTCAATTTTAATCCATTTATGCGATTCGACGGCTACTGGGCAATGACAGATTTTCTTAATATTCCCAATTTAAGGAGAGTTGCAGATGGAAAAATGAAAGAAACAGCGAATTGGGTCGTAGGAAAAAACTCATTCCCTATTCAAACTAAAATAGATGTTTTTTTGCTAATCTATTCAGTCATTAGTTGGTCATTTATTGTTTTTTTCCTGACCAGTGTAATGATTGGTAGTACCTCCATGATTGTGCTGTATCCATATCATCTTTTGCTTTTCTTTCAACATATTATTCTTTCACTTCCAAATATATCGTTTGACTGGATAAAGTTAAATATTGCTGAATTAATGCTTCCGACAGTGTTTTATTATATGCTTTGGAGTCTTTTAAGCAAACGCTTGACTAACTGGAAAGCACTTTTCAAAATATAATTATCTCATTTTTAATATCTGAAAATCATGACGACTTATAAATTTTCGTATTATGTAATCGTGTCCGAACCCGTAAATATTGCTGGTAATTGTATTTTGTTTTCGACTCGTACAAGTAAAGAATTATTAGTAACACCTGCGGTGTTGCTTAGTCTTCAAGCTAATTTAATAGAATTGATACCAGAGCCTATTTTACAAAAATTGATTGATTATAAGTTTGTTGTACCAGAAAGTGAACTTGAATTAGAGACAATTATTCAGGAAAATAAAGATGCTACCGAAAAAAGTAGTGTTTTGTATGAAGTAATCCAACCATCTGCCATGTGCCAATTGGGTTGCTACTACTGCGGACAAAAACATACAAAAGATTATGTATCAAATGATATTCAAGAAAAAATTATTGAAAGAATCAGATTGAAAGCATCTTTAGGTAAATATAAAACGTTACATATAGGTTGGTTCGGAGCAGAACCTTTGATGGGTTATAGTCAAATGCGTACGCTTACACCACGCTTGAAAGAAATAGCAACTGAGTTTGGAATGAAGTATTCTGCCAAAGTTGTTACCAATGGTTTGAGCTTGAAAGATGGAGTTTTTGAAGACCTTACCAAGAATTTATCTGTGAATGAAATTGAAATAACATTGGATGGCACTGCCGAATACCATGACCAACACAGATATACCAAAGCAGGAGGGAAATCATTTGATTTAATATTTCAGAATATTTTGAATATTGTTAGAAAACCTGACTTTGAAGCCTATAAATGTAAACTTTCTATCAGATGTAATGTTGATAAGAAAAACGAAGCGGGTGTTTCTCCACTCATTCAACAAATGGCTGAGTCTGGGCTAAAAGATAAAGTAGCATTCTACATGATTGGCGTTTACGCATGGGGTAATGATGCCCATAAAGCATCTTTGACTAAAGAAGAGTTTTCTGAGAGAGAACTTGAATGGAGTGCTGAAATGCTTGAATATGGTTTTAGAGGAATAAAAGGAAAACCTTCAAGAACTAAAGAGGTTTGTTTTACCGTTTCTAAAACCTCTGAGATGTATGATGCTTTTGGAAATATCTATGATTGTAGCGAAACCTCATATGTTCCAGCGTATGACAATTCTGATTATAAATTGGGTAATCTGAGCAAAGACCATAAAAATGTAAATTTAAAGCGAAGTATTTTAAATGAGTGGAATGATACTTTGTTAACAGATCAATTCCCTTGTCATTCTTGTAAAATGCTTCCTGTGTGTGGAGGAGGTTGTCCGAAATCTTGGCATGAAGATATGAGAGCTTGTCCGACAGCAAAATTTAATATCAAAGACCAAGTTTTACTCAACTATTTGCAAGTAAGAATTCAACAAAATGACTCTTCTAAAATACAAGAACTCATTGGTTTATATCCCGGTAAAAAGTGGCTTCAGTCACTCAAAAATAAATTTTCTGATACCCTTATAGAAGTATGACTCAAGTAATATTAGTAGATGAGAAAGACCAAGTGATTGGTTATGAAGAAAAATTGAAAGCTCATCAGAATGGCAAACTTCATCGTGCATTTTCAATCCTTATTTTCAATGAAAAAGGAGAAATTATGCTACAAAAACGGGCTTCAAGTAAGTATCACTGTGCGGGGTTATGGACTAATACCTGTTGCAGCCATCCTTCTCCAGGGGAGCTGTTAGAAGAATCCATTCATAATAGACTTTTATTTGAAATGGGATTCGATTGTACACTGCATAAAAAAACCAGTTTTATCTACAAAGCAAGTTTTGATAATGGTCTTACCGAATATGAATACGACCATGTTTTCACGGGTACATATTCTGGGGTACCTAATTGTAACCCCGATGAAGTAGAAGATTTTAGGTGGATGTCTTTAGAAGAACTTAAATCTGACATCAATAAGAATCTTAAAAACTATACAGTTTGGTTTATTCACATTTGTCAAAAATTAAGCCTTATATAAATTTTCAAAAACTTCAATACGTATATTTGTAGAGAAAGTTTAAGAGAATTCAAAAATAATCCTAATCATGAAAACAAAAATTAAGGAACTCCTTCTGGGAAAATACCGCTTTTATACGCTCACTTTTTCGGGTTTATTAATTTGGATGGCTTTTTTTGATGCTAATGATTTTTATACTCAATGGCGTTTACGTAGAGAACTGAGCCGATTAGAAGGGCAGAAAGAGTATTACCACAAGAAACTAAAAGATTTAGAAAAAGAAAAAGTTGAGGTGATGGGAAATCCTAAATTGGTGGAGAAATTTGCTCGTGAAAAATACCTCATGAAACGAGAAAAAGAAGAAATTTTTGTCTTGGTTGACCCCGAAAACCAACCGATAGAGAAGTAAAATTTGAAGATTTGGAAATGGGTTAATTTGGAAATTCAAATCCCAAATCATTTCAAGTCCAAATCTTCAAATTAGAGTTTTCCTGTAAACTTAGCAATGTTTCCTTTTGCACCAACTGCCCAAATTTCATTTTTAAAAACTGTTACTGCATGAAAAGGGGTTCTGTCAATTTCTTTCCAAGTTTTGCCAAAATCCTTTGAAAAACAGGTGCCTGATGGTCCGACAGCAATAAGAATTTTTTTATTGAAAACCGTCACACATTCTTTGAATCCAATCGGTTGCGTTTCTGATACCAATGCCCAAGATTTGCCCCCGTTACTTGTTAGAAGAACATTTAAGCCTCCTTTTGTGATTTCCTGATAATCCCCTCCGATAGCGATTCCGTGATTTTCGTCCCAAAAATTTAAGCCAAAAAGCCCATTAGTTTTGCCTGCTGGCATTGGTGTTTTCACGGCTACCCACGTACTACCTTGATTGGTTGTGCGATATACCCTGGCGTATTTTCCTCCACCTGTGCAGAAGAAAGCACGGTTTTTACCTACTGTCACCAAACTTGTTCCACTGGCAGCAAAAGCGGCTTCTCCTTCTTGAATCGGAGCTATAAACTCGGGATTAATTTGTTTCCAAGTGCTACCGCCATCGGTTGTTTTCAACATAAAAAATCTACCGTTAATTGGGTCACTTAGTACTATTCCGTTCTTTTTATCCCAGAAATCGACGGCATCTAAAAAAACTCCTTTCTGGGTAGTTTGATAGACGATTTTCCAAGAAAGTCCACCGTCTGATGTCTTGTAAATTTTGGCTGAACCCTTTTCTGCCTCACCTGCGGCAACAATAATTGCAGTTTTATCATCAATTGCGTGAATATCTCTGAAATCCAATTCCACTCCTTTTTCGACAGGTAGAGCTTTCCATTCACCTTTTTCATCTGTTTTCAGAAATGTTCCGTTACTGGCAGGTAACCAGATACTTTTTGAAGAAACACTGATTGCACGGAAATTTGCTGTAGTGATTTCAGGCATTTTTTGCCACTGAGCTATGGCAAATTGCCCTATTAATAAAAAAGGGAAGATAAATGATTTCATAGATTTTACTTATGGCATTTGATATATTTCAAAAATACATTTTATCAACAAAAAAGCCACCTTTTGGGGGTGGCTTTTTTGTGATTCGATTAAAATTTTATCTATTAATGATGATTCTTCTTGTAAAATCAAAGCCATCAGCTTTCAAACGTAAAAGGTAATCACCTTCTATTTGATTTCTCAAATCAACTAATAATTTACCAGAAATTACATTCACTTTTCCTGTATAAATGATTCTTCCTAAGATGTCATACAAAATGATTTCTGCATTTGTCCAGTTTTCTTTAGTCTCGATTGTCACCACACCTTGTGAAGGATTTGGATAGATAATAAAACCTTTGTTATCTGGATTTTCAGCAAAAGTATAAGTTGCTGGGGCAGAGAAACAAGTTAACGTGCCACCTGGAACTGTATAAACCAATCTTCTTCTTACTGAATATGTAGCATCTTTATTAGCTTTGATTAGTTCTGTTGTAGCACCACTCTGGACATCAGCACCTAATTTCCATTCATAGTCAGTTCCTACTGGAGAATCAACCGCTTTCAATGTATATGCACCATCCAAAATAATTCTTGGTGTTACAGGATTATCCTTTTTCAAAACAGTAATTACATTTGAACGAGGCGACACACATGAAGTATTAGCTGCATTATTAGCTTCATTTACAAACGTCAATGTTACACTGAAATCTCCTGACTGAGCGATTGCAATACTTGAAGTTGTCTGGTCATTATTCCAAAGAAGTTTACCAGCGTCAGCAGTAGCAACTAAATTCACTTTACTACCATCACAGAATGTCACTGGACCATCTGCTGCAATTACTGGAGCTTTTGGCAATTCATAAACCTTCACAGTTACAGGGTCTGAAGGTGGTGATGTACAAGTCAAATCATCTGTGATAGTCACCGTGAGTGTCCTTGAAGTTTTGATTGTCAAAGTCCTCGTATTATCACCAGTTGACCAATTGTATTTTGTTCCGCCACCTTGCAATGAAGACGAAGTAAGGACTACGTTCTTGTCTGCACAAAAAGTAGTTGAACCGCTTGCTGTAATAATTGGTTTTGCAGGAAGTTGATAAACTACCACCTTGAAAGGGTCTGAACTTGGAGACACACAACTATTTTTATCTGTAACCTTTACTGAATAAGTACCATCTTTTGTAATAGTGATAGTTTTCACTTTCTCGCCTGTACTCCACAGATATGCAACTTCGTTTGATGATGAAATATCTACTTTCCCGCCATCACAGAAAGCAGTAATACCACTTGCCGTAATTGTTGGTTTAGCAGGTAATTCATTCACAACAACATTTAATGTATCAGATGGTTTAGAAATACAACCATTACTTCCTACAACCACTAAAGCATATTTGCCCGAATTAACAATATTGGCAATACTTTGAGTTGTTGCTCCACTATTCCATTTATAGCTAAAACCAGTGCTTGATGTAATTGTAACATTGTCACCACGACAAATAACAGGCGTTTTTGATGCAGTAATTATCGGAGCATCAGGCTTAGGTCTGATTGTAACCGCAAGGGTATCAGATGGTAAAGAAGTACATCCTTTATTACTTGTAACTGTTAGAGCATATTTCCCTGCTGTTTTGATTTTCCCGATACTCTTTGTAGTTGCACCAGTATTCCACTTATAACCGAAGGCATCACTTGATGTAAGAGTAACGGTATCTTCAGCACAAATAGAAGCATTCAAGATAGAAGGCGTGATAGTTGGTTTTGCAGGTAATGGATTTTTTACTAAGAAAATAGCAACAGAAAGAGGAGATTTACAACCATTTTTGTCTGTTACTCTTACTTGAATATTACCTTGCTTGTTATATGTATTAACAAACTTTCTATTAGTCTCAAAATCTTTTACACCATCCAAAAACCATTCAAATTTTTGAATATAGTCTGTACTGTCTGATTGTAAGAATGTCCCTTTGTCTTCACAAAAGTTAGCATCTGTTGACACCACAGGTCTCGGAGGATTGATTTCCTGAACAACATTTACAGTATTCTTTGATATAACCTCACACGTCTTACCATTTACAGTATTTCTTAATCTTAGTAAGTAACTACCACCTGCATTAATTGTAATTGCTGGTGAGCCTAAGCCCGATACAGGAGTAAAACCAGTAGTTCCGTCTCTTTCCCAAGCATAAGTAAAATTAGATGTTACACTACTACTCAACGTTGTTAAACCGTCCTGACAAATACTTGTTTTAGAAGAGTTTGCAAAAAAAGGAGATGTTGACGAAAGTACTGGTACGGGAGGATTACTTCTATACAATGCTGAATAAGCAGTACGAGTTGTACTTTCATAATTTCCTAAAACACAGGCTGCATAAAAAGTTTTATTAGCTGTAAGTTGTAAAAATACAGTTTGTCCTTGTGCTAAAAAACTTCCACCTGTTGGTACATCATACCAACGTACAAAAGTTGGATCTGGACATCCACCTGCTGTTAATAATACAGAACCTCTATTATCTGATGCGGTTGCACAAACAGCTTGTGGAGCATTTTCAGAAATACTCTGTGGTGGACCTGGCACTGGAAAGGCTTCAATAACGAAACTTTGTGGTCCACTCTGGCATCCGTTAGCATTACATTGTACATTGTTTGTATATTGAACCGCATTCGGAGTTGCACTATTGAATGGTCCAAAAGTACGTGGGTTCTGATTACCAGGTAATACTGTGTTTGAAGCATCTGACCAAACTACTGTCCCTGCACAATTTGTTGCAGTAATTGAAACCGTACTGGTTGCACCTGTTGCTGTATAAGTTGGAACAGTTGGCGGTGATACTGCTACTTGCGGAGAAATCGCTAAAGAACCTGTGCTTCCATCCGACCCCGAAACATTTAATGTTCCTGCTGGAACAGATGCCGTGAAGGTTACAGTAGTTGATGCACCTGTTGCTGGTGAAATTGTCGGCGGTGTTGATGAACTTCCACCAACATAAGACCAAGTATAAGTAACCCCAGTTACAGGAGAAGCCACTGAATAAGGCAAACTTCCTGTCTGACAAGGAACTCCTGTACCCGAAATGGTAACCACAAGCGGAGCGGCAGTTGTAGCAAAAGCAAAAGAAGATACTGCACTGAATACAGTTGCTTGAGTAACTGGACCTCCGTTGCCTTGAACAGTACTAATAGCATCGTCATATTCCACAACTGCATAAACAGTGTAATTTGTTGCTGCTGTAAGACCTGTGAAAACATCAGTTTGGGGTACTCCTGCTAATGCTACTGTTGGTGAAGCCATGTCTGCCGTTTTAATGGCAGCATCAGTTGGTGCAGGATCTGTTGTTAACCGAACCACAGAGTAAACGGTTCCATTTCCTCCTGTCAAACTATAAGATAGTGTAACTCCACTTGACGTAATACTACCAGTTGACCCAGATAGAGAAGGTGGCGGTGCAACAATAGTTGCAGAGTGATGTGTTGGATTCGTTTCGCCACGTCGATTAGCACCAAACGTAAGTGCTGGAGCTACTGCCAACATGAATGCGGCAAAAAGAATTTTTTTGGTAAGGTTGTTCATAAGAAAGAACAGGGTTGGGTTTTTAGGTTAAGTACAAATAATAATCATCCATACAAAATATAATTATATTCTGCTAAGATAATGATAATCCATAAAATCAGGTACAATTAGTTATTAAACGGCAGGTAAATTTAAAGAAAGCATCGTGATTATCAACATAAAAATCCTCAAACTTTTTAAACGGTCAAGTGAATTCTAATATCATTTTAGGAAAACTAAAGTCTATCGAATATTCATCAAATAAACAAAACTATCAATATGAATGATTACAATTAATTTTCATGCGTTTACCCTGCTAATCATTCAAAAAACAAAAACGGGTTAATTGAGTACATCAATTAACCCGTTTTTGTTTTTTCTCAGTTTTACAATTTCAAATTGTAAATTTTTTTCATTTCATTTTTTTAAATTTTTTAGTAACGGTGAAATAACAACTTATAAAATTTTAGGATGGCTATTTTAGTGCCAGTTTTATCTACTTTTGAAGCGAATAGCATCGCTATTTAATGAAAAAGTAGATGAAAATGGCGGTAAAAGAGTGGCTTAAAAATTATAAGTTGTTGTTTTACCGTTACTTAATCAATTTCAATTACAACATTAGCTGTTTTCGGATGTGCAACACACGTAAGTATATATCCTTGTTGTAATTCTTTGTCGGTTAGTCCGTCTTCTTCATCTAACTGAACTTTACCAGAAATACATTTTCCTAAACAAGCGGTACACATACCCGCTTGGCACGAATAAGGTAAATCAATGTCGTCACGAAGGGCAGCTTCTAAGATGGTTTCGTGTGGTTTCACCAAAACTTTGTACTCATTACCTTCATATTGTAAAGTTACGGTTTGTTCCTTCAAACCAGAATCTTCTGATTCATCGGCTTCTTTTAGGTCTGGCGATGAGAAAAATAATTCTTTATGTATCTGATTATGAGGTACATCAAATATTTTCAGAGCAGATTCTACTTGTTCCATCATTCCTTCTGGACCACAGAGAAAATACTCAGCATTGGCAATATCTATGGCAAAATCTTGTTTCAAAAATGTCACCGCAGAGGCTTGATGAATACGTGTTTTGTAGCCTGTCCAAGTATATGATGGCTGACTCAGTACGTGCAAAACCCTAAAACGTCCTTGATATTTTGCCTCTAATTCTTCAAGTTGTTTTTTGAAGATAACATTCTCTTCATTTCTTGAACCATACACTAAAAATACTTTTGTCTCTTGTTCAACAGGTAGTACTGATTTGATAATCGACATCAAAGGTGTAATACCTGACCCACCACCAAAACATACAATTGTCCGAGACTTTACGGGATTAGGCTCTACCACAAAATTACCCATGGGTTCCATTACTTCTATGGCATCTCCAACTTTCAGATTATCACATAAGTAATTAGAAACCAGTCCATTATCTACTCTTTTTATGGTGACTGCAATTGAAGCATCTTTATTTGGGGAAGATGACATTGAATAACTACGACGAACTTTCTGACCATTAATTTCTGGAATAAGCGTCAGGAATTGTCCTGCTTTATAATTAATTGCCTGGTGAATAGGATGCCAAAAAGTAAACGTCATGGTATCTGGCGTTTCTTGAATGATTTCTTTTACCGTAAGATGAAAATATTTTGCAGACATTTTTTTGAATTATAAATTAAGAATTGAAAATTATAAATGTAAGTATTTGATTATCAGTATTTTATAAAAATTTTAGTAATCATACAGCAATTTTTTTTAAAATCCTGAAAGGATTAAATTTGATTAGCCCTGAGTGAAACTCGGGGAAAATGGATTAATCTGTGGCTTCAACCCCATTCGGGGTTGAATTCGCTCATTTCTCTATTCCATACGTTTCACGTATAGCTAATCATGTTCGACCTCTCACGAGGTCTTTTGCCGAAAAAGAAATTGCTGGTAATCATACTAATAAATTTATGTAATGATAACCAACCTACGACCTCATATCTACTAACTAAAAGCCTAAACATTCAACCAATAAGTCAATTTAAAAACAATTGCCCTGTTTTTGACTTGATACGCTGAATTTGCCAAATAACGATTCCCGAAACTATCATTCGAGAAAGTATCCGTTGCATAATAGTTATCAGTATATACAACAAAAAAATCGCTGGCTGGTTTGAATCTCCACTGAAAACGAGCATTGGTGCTGAGGTTATTCGACAAATTATTGTATTGAACCAAAGTGCTAAAAAATACACTTCTCGAAAATGAAAAATCTATCTTCGGTCGAATCAAAACCAATTCAGAAGAGCCATAAGGTTGTTTGATATTATTATAAGAAGCATCCACCGAAAACACACCATAAGGCTGATAACGATAGAAAATAGACCCATTGATTTGTCTGATAGAACCGCCAAAATAGTCTCCCATACGCCCTTGAACTGTATAATAAAATTTACGGCGAGCATTAGAAATAAATGACGCTCTAACTTCTGAATAATTATAGTTTGTGCCTTTTTTTAATAGACCTGCACCTTTGCGAGTAGGGTCAAAATCATCAAAAAGATAGGTATAATTCATTCTGTAAGGTGTAAATCGTAACTGTGCTGAACTTTGGAAACGTATGTTGAAAAACAAAGGAGAAAAATCCCAATCCAAGGTTTTATTGTCGTTAATTCTCCAGATAAAATCTCCATCTGCTCCAATACCTAATGTGTTGATTAATTGAGACTTAGGGTAAAATCTATATACTACATTTGGTTCTGTTCTAAAGTAGTTTGTACGGGTAACGTACCCCGTCTGATTTGCTACTCCGTAGTTTTCGCCAACAATTTCATAGCCTTGTGCCATACCAAACTTAGGGGAATCGTACTTAACAATAGCGGCTCCTGCATATTGTCCATCCTTACTCACAGGTGTGATAGCTCTGTGATAAAAAAACTTGCCGTTCCATTTACCATCAGCAGAATTTAAGTTATAATCCAACCCTATGATTCTGGTATAGCCATTAGCGTTTATACCAGCGTTTTCACGTTTAAGGGTATCATACAACCAGTTTTGTTTGTTCGTGAAAATAACCCCAATGTTCGACCTACTAAAAACTCTTCGTTGAATAGCAGTCACTAAATAATTGGCACTCGGTAAATTGAAAGATTCCTTTGAACCCGTCTGCATCGTGAGAAAACCAATTCGCCAATCTTTGTTCAAACGACCACTTAACCGAGTTCCCAAAAGAATTGGAATACGCTCGTTTTGGTCAGATTTAGCGTTGTACGCCAAGCCTACTCTTCGTGAGAAAAATGGGGTAATATTATCTAATCCAAAGTTTCCAAAAAGGTCTGCATTTTCGATAAAAAATTGTCTTTTTTCGGGGAAAGAAACCTCAAAACGACTTAAATTTTGCACCTGTTGGTCAACCTCTACTTGGGCAAAATCTGGGTTTACTGTAACGTCTAAATTCAGTGAAGGTGTAATGGCTATTTTAGCATCAAAACCTACATTCTGCTCTGTATTGAGGTCTTTTTTATTTTGAATGTCTTTGTCGATACCACCCAAAATGTAGGGAATGATAGAAATATTTGCCCCAGGTTTTGGTGGAGGATTGTCCCAAATTACCTTTCCAGAAAAGTTGAGATTATTTCCACTAAAATTTCTCGGAATTGGTCCCCACGAAGAACGTTCTGCAAATTTTTGACCTTGGTCATATCGTCCAAAATTGACCAACCATTCATTAGAGTTTTCAGTGACTTTATACCGAATCGTCTTGAAAGGAATCGCAATTTCTACCTCCCAATGATCATCATAATTGATAACTTTTGAATACCATTTATTATCCCAATCTGTTGAAAGTTCATTACCATTCGCTACCAATCCATCTCGCTGAACGCCCAAAGGACTCACCGCAAAATTGAAAGAATTGAGTTTATCTTTGAAAGTGTCTAAGTTTACCAGAAAAACATCAGTCGTGCCACTCTGAAAATCTCGTTTCAAAGATTGCACTACATACTTTCGAGGACCTTTGCATATTGCACTGACATACAGATAGTTATCGTCGAAAGTCATGCGAGCTTCCGTCTGATTATTTGCTTGTGAAGAATCATAAGGTAGGGATTGGGCAAAATTGGTAGCAATATTGGCAGCTTTCCAGTCGGCTTCATCCAACTTTCCATCTAAAACAATTTTACCTACTGCTTTCTTGATATGTAGCTGATAATGTTGGTCATTATTCTCAAACTTTACTTGAGCAAAAATATAAGTAACTGATAGATAGAATATTAGCAGAAAAAATATACGTTTTAGCATTTTATGAAATTAGTTGTTGAATGAATTACAAAGATACTGATATTTAATGATTCAATGTTTTTAGGTAAGAAAAGTCCAAAATTTCTTGGAAAAGTAATAAAATATATATAAATTCCTATAAAAATTAAATCAATAGATACTATGAACACAATAACACAAATTGAACGTTGGGGAGACGAACATCACCCCGCATGGTTAGATGTTGTAAGAATCATGCTTGGTATTTTTTTATTTCTAAAAGGAGTTAGTTTTATTAGTGATACCGCCCAATTAAAAGGTATCGTAGAAGGACTCAATGTCAATCTCTGGACGATGGCTGCTGTACATTATGTTGCATTTGCCCATTTGTTTGGCGGAATCCTTATCACGATTGGTTGCCTCACTCGAATTGCTGTTTGGTTTCAGATACCCGTTTTGTTTGTAGCGGTTTTCTTTGCCAATCTAAGCAACGGTTTTTCTTTTATGAATTCTGAGTTTTGGTTATCATTCCTCACACTCATTTTGTTGGTGATATTTTGGGTAGCAGGTTCAGGGAAATTCTCTTTTGACGGTTACGTAAAAAGCCATCCCGTGAATCAGATGAGGTAAAACGACGAATGAGAGAATTTTTCAAGAAACAATATTAATTTTAGGCGTGCTAAGTTGATTAGCACGCTTATTTTTTGTCCAAAACGAAATCATAATTTGCAAATTCCCATTCAAAATATCTATTATTTGCTTTGCTACGCTTGGGATAAGCTGGAGGAGGGAAAAATTGCTAACCATGACATTGATACCAATGCAGATGTTTTAAATCTTTTGGCGAAAGTCTTTGTGAATGGTTCAAAATATTTACTAAAACGGGGCTTAGAACATAGTTATAGTCCTCAAATTCAAACAATTGCAGGAATAAAAGGTAAACTTCTATTAACCCAAACGCTCAAGAAACCCATTCTTCAAAACGGACAAACTATCTGCGAGTTTGATGAATTTACGGTGAATACTTTACCCAATCAAATCCTCAAATCAACCCTGTTGAATCTCCAGAAACTTACAGGTTTAGACAAAAAAATACTCCCAGAAATTCGTCAAATTTTATTGCGAATGTCTGATATTGAGAGAATTAGCTTAGAAAAAAAACATTTTCATGAAATTACCTTACACCGAAATAATAGTTTTTATGATTTCACGATTAAAGTTGCAGCATTGATTTTTGAAAACCTCTTGGTTAATGAAGAAACGGGGAGTTTCAAGATGCAAGATTTTATAAAAGATGAGCGAAAAATGGCTATTTTATTTGAAGCCTTCGTTAGAAATTTTTACAAAAAAGAACTTTCCAATGCAAAAGTTACCCGTGAAAATCTAACTTGGCAAATGGCTACTTCTGAAGAAAATTCTCAGCAATTTTTACCCAAAATGCAGACCGACATTTCTATTTTTTTCAAAGACAGAAAAGTGATTTTAGAGACCAAGTTTTACAAAGAAACGCTCCAAAAATATTATAATTCAGAAAAAATACATTCAGAAAATCTATACCAACTTTTTGCCTATCTCAAAAATCAAAAAGACCCCAACACAGAAGGAATTTTGTTGTATCCTACTGTACAGGATTCATTATCAATGACTTACGTTTATGAAAATCATAAAATAAAAATTCAAACCATTAATTTAAACCAAGATTGGCAAGAGATTCGTAGAGAATTATTGGCTTTGGTACAATTATAAATACTTGATTGCCTCATCTAATAATTTTTGCTTATCAATCGGTACTACGCCTACATATTCACAAACTAAGCCACCTCCCAAATTGGCAAGTTGTGCAATTGTCTCGGCAGGAAGCCCCAAAGCCACACAGCAAGCAGCTATTGAAATGACGGTATCGCCCGCACCAGAGACATCCGAAATTTGTCTAATATGTGCAGGAATATGATTTTTTTCTCCTTGATAATCTATATAAACTCCTCTTTCTGAGAGTGTTATAAATGCCCCCTCAAGATTAAGCATCTCTTTCAACTTACTTACAGCCGCTTCTAATTCATCCGTATTTTTTACATCAAAATTAATATTTAGCCCTTCTCTAAGTTCCTTTAAATTTGGTTTAAAAAGTGTTGTATTCTCGTAATGAAGGAAGTTTCGTTTCTTAGGATCAACAACGGTTGGGATATTTTTTTGATTGGCAAAAGTTGTAATTTCTGTAATTAACTCTTTGGAAATCACACCTTTATCGTAGTCTTCAAAAATAATAACGTCTGCATTTTGGGCTAAATTTTTAATTTTCTCAGAAAGACTATCTTTCTCATTATCAGTGATTTGTTTATCGGTTTCAGTATCAACCCTCACTACTTGTTGCGACCCTGCAATGATTCGTTCTTTAATCGTAGTGATTCTGGTTTCAGATTGAATGATGCCTTCCGTAGAAAGTTTACTTTCTTCTAAAAGTTGTATTAATTGAAATCCAGCAGCGTCATCACCAATCACAGAACAGATAATTGCCTCAGCACCAAGGGCTTGGACGTTCATTAGTACATTGCCAGCACCACCCAGACGAGCTTCACGGCGTTTCACATTCACAACTGGCACAGGTGCTTCAGGTGAGATTCTATCTACTTTTCCCCAGATGTAAGCGTCAATCATGATGTCCCCAATAATGAGGACTTTAAGTTTATTAAACTGTTCAAAAATTGTTGAAATGGTCATTGACTTTTTTCGATGTTCGATTTTTGATTTTCGATGTTAGGCGTTGTTTAAAATAACCTATAATGAAATTAAGTTATGAATTCGCCCAAATGAAACTTAGAGATATAGAGGATTAGAGAAAAAGTAAAATATTAACTCTAAATCTCTAATCCTCTAAGTTAAATTGTTATAGGTTATTTTTAACTCACTCCTTAGTTAAAATCCGATTTTCAAATAATCCTGTTGATATTTTTACACAAAGTTAATTCTCATTCTTTCATTTTTAAGTCTTCATTTTTAATTCTTCATTTCAAGCGGTTTTCATTTTAAACAAAAAACCTTGCTGAGAGTCTCGGCAAGGTTTACGTAATCAAGCATTTATATAAAGATTTTAAATTCTTATCTGAAAACTCTAAAAATTACCGCTTAATAACAATTGAAAATTATTGATTTAAGAGATAGAAATATTTAGTAATTTGGCTATGTCAATTTCAAATATAATGAAAAAGTTATATTTTTTAATGTTTAGTTCCAAAAAATATATTTTCTCCATTGATTCCAAATCAGATATTGACATTTTATACCTCTTTAACTATTTGATAACAAAGCTCTTAGAATGTCAAAAAGAGTTTGTGTTATGATTTCAAGTTTCCAGTATTCTCAATTCAACTTGCTACTATTTCTTTAAGAATCCACCCTTTCTTTCACTGAAAGGAGTCTTGCTTTGTGGTCAACGACTTACAAAAACTCTTCAAAATATTATTATGAAAAAACAATTACAATTCACGGCATTCGTGCTGTTTTTATTTTTTTGCTCATTTGTAGGATTCGGACAAAGAAGACCTTCTGTTATTTATAGTCCAACAGGTTTTGCGGGTAGTAAATCAAATGTTATTTATCGCTGTGCAGGAAGTGCTTTGCCAATTACTATTACCGTAGATGATGGCGGACGAACAGCCGGTGGTGATCCTTGGCAATTAGTTGTCTATAATATTAATGACCAATTCACTCAAACACTTATTGCTACTATTCCAGCAGGAACTACAAATGTTGCATACCCTTTACCTGCATCTGTCACTTTAGTAGATGGAGATTATGAGTTTGCTTTGGTAGCCAATGTTGAATCATTTCAAGCTCGTGCTGATGGATTTAGACTGGTAACCATAACACCAGCAGCAACTATTTCAGGTAATACTGATTTTTGTAGAGGGGGTAATGTAACCCAAACGGCAACGCCCACACCCCTAACAATTGGTGATACTGAGATTCCAGAGACTGCTTTTGCTAAAAGTTACCAATGGAGAGACGGCTCTAATACACTGAATACCAATTCATTAACTTACACTCCTACTTTAGCAGGAACTTATAGTTTTGTGTATTCGATTACAAATACAACTGCTATTATCACAAACTCAGGAACTTGTACAAGTACTACGCCAACAACTATCACAGGAGTTACTCCAACCATTACAGGTTTTAGCAGAAATCCAAATAGCATTTGTGCAGGACAAGATTTTACACTTTCTGCAACGGTTTCTCCATCAGGCGGTACTTATGACTGGGTACAAACTCAGGGAACAGGTTCATTTTCTTCAACTTCTCAAAGTCCAACTATCAATAAACCGAGCGGTTTTTATAATTTTAGCCTAACATATTCTTTGAGTGGATGTACAACCTCTGCTTCAGTAGGTAGTTTTTCTGTAAATCCAACACCTGCGACGCCAACAAATACTGCCAATCAAACGGCTTGTTTTAATGACGCAACTATTACTTTATTGGGTGGTTGCGAAAGAGGGGAAACTATTCAGTGGTACTGGAATCAAGGAACTTCAGTTTCTACTTTATTGATTTCTAATATATTTAATGTTCCTACTGCAAATGTTGGTACAGCACAAACTTATGATTTTAGTGCAAATTGTAAATCGGGTTCTTGCGAGAGTGCTTTTACCAGAATCAGCGTACAAACTTCTGGTCCAGCCGCACCAGTGGCATCAGGTGCGAGCGTATGTACAGGTGGAACTGTTACCCTAACAGCCACAGGTTGTACAGGCGGAACTTTAACATGGTTTAACGCAAGCCCACCACCATCACCTTTAAATGGACCACTTGCAGCGACCAATCCATCTGTAACAATGCCAGTTGGTGTAGGTAGTTATTATGCTACTTGTACACAGGGAAATTGTGTTTCAGCAAATAGTAATACGGTACAAGTCACGGCTATTGCTACTCCAACGGTTTCAGTTATTAGTAGAAATCCACAAAGTATTTGTGCTGGGCAAGATTTTACATTATCCGTGACTGTAAACCCAACTGGAGGTACTTATTCTTGGACACAAACTCAGGGAGCAGGTTCTTTTTCTTCAACATCTCAAAGCCCCACGATTAATAAACCTGCGGGATTTTATAGTTTTGGTTTAACATATTCTTTAAATGGTTGTACCGTTGGAGCTGCTACAGGTAGTTTTTCGGTAAATTCTACCCCAGCAACTCCAACTTCTAATGGCACAAGTATTTGTTCAGGAAGTAGCACAACATTAAGTATTTCAAATTGTACAGGCAGTAGCACAGTTACTTGGTATGCTTCAAATGACCCATTGGATTTAACAGCCTTAGCAACAGGGAGTTACTCAACGCCAGTCTTAACAAATACTACAACTTATTATGCTTCTTGTAAACTTTTTGGTTGCGAAAGTACCAGAGGTGCAGTAACGGTTTCTGTAATTTCAACAGCTACGCCAACAGCAGTAGGTGGTACTATTTGCCCAGGACAAACAACTGTACTAACAACTTCCTCTTGTGCAGTAGCCAACCAAACGTGGTACCGAGTATTAATAGACGGGGGAAAGATTTATTCGCCAGTAAATATGTCGGCAGGAGTGGGTGTCGGTACTTATGTCGTAGAATGTTCCAATGGAAATTGTGTTTCGCCAAAAAGTAATGAAGTAGATGTTACAGAATCATCAAAAATAGTTATTACAGTCGCCCCAGTAAATATCAATTCTGGAAATACCGCTAACCTCGTAGCCGTTGGTTGCACAGGCGGTACAGTTACTTGGTATGCAAGTACCACAAGTCCCTCAATTTTATTTACTGGAGCAAGTTTCACAACCCCAATACTTACAGCCAATGCTTCATATTATGCAGTCTGTGCAATCAGTGGTAGTTGTACAAGTGACAGAACTTTAGGAACGGTCAATGTAAACACAGACCCATGCTTGAACACAACCCTTTTGGCAAATGCAGGTTTAGGAGGTTCATTCACAGGAACACAAACATATAATCTTGCAGGCGTAACAACCGCAAGCGGAGGAAGACCCCCATATTCTTATTCTTGGACGACAACGCCTTCAGGAGTATCAATCAATACAACTACTTTCGGAGCAACAACAGCCAATCCAATCATTGGCGTATTCAACCAAAATACAAGCGTAAATCTAAGTGTAATAGATGCTAATAGTTGTGTGGCAACTTCATCTGCCAGCATCAACTTTGCCAATTGTACACTTTCTGCTTCTGTAACTGGTACAGGAACACTTTGTGCAACAGGGTCAAGTAGTTTAACATTAGGTCTAAATGTTTCTGGAACAAGCCCTTCCAGTAGCCTAACCTACCAATGGAGTCGTACTGTGGGTGCTATCACAACTGCCCTCGGAACATCTTCAACCCAAACCGCAACCGCAGCAGGAACTTATCAATGTCTGATAACCGATGGTTTCAATGGGTGTACCTACCCCGCAAGCGGAACAGTTTCGGCATCAGTTTTGGGTTCACCAACGATTCCCGTGCCAGCAACCATTCTTGGTATAGGTAGCACAACACTCACTTTACAAGGGTGTAATGGAACTTCCGTTGCATGGTACAATGCTTCTAATACTTTATTACAATCGGGGCTAAGTTATACAACAACGTCACTTACCACAACTACATCATACTATGCAATTTGTTCAGATGCCACTTGTTCGGTTAGGGCAGATGTAACTGTTACTGTGATTCCCGCACCCAATGCACCAAGTGTAACTTCTGCTGAAATTTGCGGAACAGGAACAGGAACACTCTCTGCTAATGGTTGTGGTGGAACTGTAAATTGGTATGATGTAGCCACAGGCGGAACATCTTTAGGTTCAGGGACATCATTTACAACACCTCAAAAAAGTGTAACCTCAGATTTTTTTGCAGAATGTGTAGTGAACGGAGCAGCAAGTTTGACTCGTGGAAGAGGAGTACTTACCGTAAAAGCATTTCCCTACGCTGCCATCAATCATTTAGGTAATTTACAGTTTTGCGAAGGAGGAAGTACAAAACTTACCGCCACTAATGACCTTGATGTAAGAGGTTTTCAGTGGAAACGAAACGGCGTAAATATCAATGGAGCAAATAATAGAGACTATATCGCTACTCAGAGTGGTTCATATACAGTAGTCAACTCAAATGATGGTTGTTCAAGAGAATCTTCACCCAAAATTGTAGATGTAGTTGCAATCTTGAAAGCTCCACTTATTACTCCCCAAGGACCAACAGGTTTCTGCCCTGGCAATGGAGTACAAATTACATCAAATGTATCAGGGCAAACAGTTTATGAATATCGTTGGTATAGAAACGGAACAAGAATAAGTACAGCATCAGCCTATGGGGCAGACCAAGGAGGTAACTATGATTTGAGAATTGTCAATGCTTTAGGTTGCGAATCACCAGCATCAAACGTAGTACCAGTAACGGTTTATCCTGTACCAAATGCTCCTAAAATTTATATAGACGGACTCAATAAGTTTTGTGATAATGAAGGCAAATCGTCAACCCTCTCAACAGACGCAGCAGCTTCTTATGAATGGACAAATTTTGACGGCACAAGATATACATCTCAGAATGTTCCAAATCTAACCAAGTATTCGATTTTTACTTTAAAAGTCAAAAATCAATTTGGCTGTGTGTCGCCACCATCAGTATATGAAATTGTTGTTTTCAAAGCTCCAGATGCCCCAACTATCATTCCAGATGGTGCAGTTACTTTATGTCTTGGCAAAAGTGTAAAATTGACTTCCTCACAAGATGGAGCAAACTATGAATGGTCTTCAGGCGAAAAAACTAAAACCATAACCCCAGATGTCTCAAAAGTAGGAACATTGAAATATACATTGAAGATTACAGACGGAAATGGATGTACTTCAAAATCATCAGAAAATCTATCTGTAACCATAAATCCAAATCCAGCAAAGCCTGTGGTTTCAGCAGATGGCACACTTACTTTTTGTGATGCTGACCAAACAAATCTGACATCAACACAAGAAGAAACTTACCAATGGAATAATGGTGAAAAAACCCGTGGCATAAAACCACGAAAATCAGGTACATATTCATTAAATGTGACCAATAAATTTGGTTGTGTTTCACCAGAATCAGACCCAACAATAATTATAGTAAATCAAAGTCCAGCACCACCCAAAGTTACAATTAATGGGTTGTCAGAATTTTGTGCAGACAAACAAACAGAACTCCTCTCAACTGATGACGGTACAGTAACAGAATACCTCTGGAATGCCGATGCCAACAACGCAACAACTTCTAAAGTCATCGTAAAAAAGACAGGACTGTATTTTCTTTCTGTAAAAAACAAATTTGGTTGCTCAGTCAAATCAAATGAAGTTGCGATAAAAGTAAACCCGCTGCCAGCCAAACCAGTAATCTCAGCAAGTGGAGCAATTACTTTTTGTGATGGAGGAGATGTAACCCTGACATCAACCCAAGAAAAAATATATGATTGGAATTCAAAAGCAAATACCCGTACTATAAAAGTCACAAAATCGGGTAGTTTCACAGTAATTGTCATCAATGAATTTGGGTGTATTTCTCCAGTGTCTGATGCTTTATTAGTAACAGTTAATCCAAATCCAGTAAAACCTATCATCACACCAGACGGAGCCTTGATTTTTTGTGCAGATAGTAAAGTCAATTTAACATCAAGCACCGAAGCCAAATATAAATGGAGTACTGGCGAAACAGCAAAAACTATCACCATAGATAAAGATGGAAGTTTTACAGTACAAGTAACCAACCAATTTGGATGTATTTCGCCCATTTCAGAGCCAATAATTACAGAAGTAAAACCTTTACCAGTAACTCCAACTTTAGCAAGATTCGGAGCATTTAACCTTAGAGCCACCAGTTCAGGTCCAGTTAATGGATATGAATGGAAATCAGGTAGTAATACTTTCTCAGAAAAAGGAGATATTCTGAAAGCGTCTGCAGATGCTCCTTACACAACAAGAAGTTTTATTATTTACAAAATCCCAACTGGCGAACTAACTTGTTTTTCACAACCAGCCAACTTTCAATTTTCAGCAGATCCAGACCTAAAAGGATTTGCAGTATTTCCAAATCCGAGTAAAGGTTCAAAGATTACCATCGAAACTCAGCAAAATCTCAAGAATGTAAGAATTAGTTTATATGACCGTTTAGGACGAAGGTTATTCCTCAGTGATTTAATCCAAACAATAGATAGACAATATGAATTAACGCTAACATTAAATCAGTTAATTGAAGGTGACTATATTTTATTGCTTGAAGCTGACAATTTCAGAGCCACACGATGGGTACTGATTGATAGATAGAAAATAGTGTGTCAAAACAGAAAGTTTAAACAACTTCATAATTCAAAATAGATTTTGCCCAAGTCCTTGTTAAAATGTTAGATCTCAAAATGTAGTTAATCTAAATTTTAGCAAGGACTTGTCCTTTAGTAAAAAGAAGAACCAAAAAATTTTCATTTTTTTTTTGAAACGTAAGTGCCTGAAAAGGAGTGTTTTGTAAAATATTTTACAAAAAAGGTAAGTTTTTTTGCGTAGATTTTTGGTAGTTAAAAAATAAAGGTGAATCTTTGCACTCCCAAACGGGTAACAGTAACGGAAGAGTTATTGTAACGAAGCCTTAATTAGCGATAATGGAGGTAGAAGAAGTTCTTTGGAATATTGGTAAGAGAGAGAAA
>JAAFJL010000010.1 GCA_013298865.1 Cytophagales bacterium
GGTAGGCGGTGGTAATGTTGGGCTTGAGAAACTCTCGGCAATGCTCAATAATAGCCCTGCTGCTCAGATTACGGTGGTTTCTGGAATGTTCAGAGAAGACCTTAGAGCGTTTGTTGCAGACTTTCCTCAGGTAATTTTGGTGGAAAGGAATTTTCAATTCTCTGACCTTGACGGTAAAGATTTGGTCATTTTAGCAACCGATAACCCAAATCTTCACGCAAGTATTAAGCGAGAAACCACCGAGCGAAACCTCCTCTGTAATGTAGCTGACACCCCAGATTTATGCGATTTTTATTTGGGATCAATCGTGCAGAAGGGAGATTTGAAAATTGCCATTTCTACCAACGGAAAATCACCAACTATGGCAAAACGAATGCGAGAGTTTTTGGACGATATTATTCCCGAAAATATTCAACAACTGCTTGATAATCTGAGAGAAATACGAAAATCTATTAAAGGCGATTTCCAAGAAAAAATTAGAGTAATGAATGAAGTAACAGAAGGTATGTCTAAAAAGTTGTGAGTTACAAGCTGTGAGCAATAAGCTATCAGTTTTGAGTTTTTTATTCTATAAAATATCCAAAATCATGTCAAGAATTTCACTATTAAAAATCTCCAATTTGCTTGGCTTCGTGGTCATGCTAACGGTCAATTCATTGTCGAATAGTTTACCAATCAATGGTAAAACTCCAGGGCAACTTTCAGACCAATATCCTAATTTTTTTGTACCTGCGGGGGCAACATTTTCTATTTGGGGAATTATTTATACTTGGCTTTTGATTTTTATGGGTACAATTTTGGTGAGTTTCTTCAACAAATCATTAGCAAGAAAAATAGACCCTTTTATTGAAAAAACAGGTTGGCTTTTCATTGGTACTTGTGTCCTGAATATCAGTTGGTTATTTGCTTGGCATTACGAATTTGTGGGGCTTTCTGTATTGATAATGTTAGCGTTTTTGGCAACATTAATATTGACAAACATAACGATTGGTTCGGGTCAGCAGCGAGTAAACTCTACTGAAAAATGGCTATTCCACGCCCCAATGGGGATTTATCAAGGTTGGATTTCTATTGCAACCATCGCTAATTTTACGGCTCTTTTGATAAAAACCAATTGGCAAGGCTGGGGTGTTTCTCCTGAAAATTGGGCAATTATTATGATTCTGATAGGTTCAATTGTGGCAGTCGGAGTGATTTTTAAAACAAATAATATCTTTCACGGCTTTGCAGTTTTATGGGCTTTAGTAGGAATTTATGCCAAAAGAAATGCCATTGCAGACCTACCATCTTTATCAATGATAGTTTTTATCTGGACAGGTTTCGGATTAGTAGCAGCAATGATTTTGTATAAAATAAAGCCCCGTCAAGTCTAAGCCTGTTTATTTTTTTGGCACGTAATTTGAAAAGGTCAAAGAAAAAGTACTACTTTTGTGGTTCATAATGCAAAAAACAAACTACATAGCTCGTATCTCAAGCACTTTTCTGATGTGCGTGATGATGGTTTTTACAGTTTTTGGTAAAAACTTTTCATCAACTCATGTTACTAAAATTGCAAAAGATGCCAAAACAGAGAAACGTTCCGAGAAGAAAAACGCTCCGAAACAATTTTCTGTTAGTGAACTTGCCGTAGTACAAGCATCCGCACCAGTATCGCTCGACTATCAACCTGATTTTGTTTTCTTTGCAAAACCAATTTTTGTTTCATCTCCTGAAAACCAATTTCAGGTTGTAACAAAACCTCTCTATCAATTCTCATATCACGAAATTCTTTTCGAGCATTTCATTGCTACCAATGCCCCTTGAGACAGTTGTCAGTTATCAATTAACAGTTATCATTTTTCTATGTGATTGATTGTTAGATGATTGCGTATTATTTTCTGTTTAAGGAGGCTTTGTGAACTTTCGTTTCCAAATCTTCAAATTACTTTATTCTTTACTATTCACTTTTCATTTTAAAATTTGGTTTGAAGAATTTTCAAATCATCAAAATCATTTATCATGCGTTACAAAAGTCCCATTATTTGGCTGACAGGAATTATTTCAGCCATTTGTTTATTCTTTTTATCATTTACTTGGAAAGCAAATTCTGTTCGTGAAGATGCTACAAAGTATGCTACCGTTGCTGGAAAATTCGACCCAGTTCGTAAAGTCCGTTATATTGATTCTCTTTGGAAACAACCCGTTTACTTAGGATACTGGACTTTGCAAGATGTTACAACTTATGCAATACATAAAGGTCTTGATTTGGAAGGTGGTTACTCTGCTATTATGGAGGTTTCACCAGTAGAAATTTTACGTGCATTGTCAGGAAAAAGCAATGACCCTAATTTTGAAAAAGCCATCCAAGAAGCATCAAAAGCTCAGGTTAATTCAACACAACCATTTAATGAATTATTCTTTGAGGCTTTCGCTAAAATTGCTCCAAATCAGAAATTAGCTACGATTTTTGCTAACTCTGTAAACCGTGACAAGATTAAATCTGGTTCATCAGACACAGAAGTTAAGCGTGTTATCAATGACGAAATCGACGGTGCTGTTGACCGTGTTTACCAAATCACACAATCACGTATTGATGGTTTGGGAGTTACAAACCCAACGATTCAACGTTTGCCAGGAACAAACCGTATTCAGGTAGAATTGCCAGGCGTTGATAACCCTGAGCGTGCCAGAAAATTATTATCTGGTGCTGCAAAATTAGAGTTTATCGAATGTTATGAATTGAATGATTACGGTGCAGGATTCACTGCATTAGGTGATTATCTAACAAAAGAAGAAGCGCTGAAAAAAGCAATAACTGGTGGTAAAACAGTAAAAGCTGATTCTTCAAAAGCTGGTGGTTTGGCAGGTGCTTTGGCGGCAGCGTCTAAGAAGGACACGACTAAAGCAAAGACTGATACAACTTCGGCAAATGCTCTTTCAAAATTATTTATCCAATTAGGTAATAAATTAGGAGTAGCCCGCAAGGACACACCACGTGTGAATGAATTATTCCGTCGTCCAGAAGTGAAAATGATGTTCCCTTCAAATCTTACTTTCTTGTGGGAGTCAAAAGCAATTGCTACTACAAAAGATGGTGACGATGTTATTGGTTTTGAGGCAGTTAAGAAAAGCCCAGGCATTGCTGCACCATTAGAAGGTGACGTAATTACAGACGCAGGTAATGATTATGACCAAAACGGTCGTCCAGAAGTAACCATGACCATGAACGGAACAGGTGCAAGAATCTGGAAAAACCTTACGGCAGCAAGTATTGGTAAGCGTATTGCAATCGTATTGGATAACACAGTACAATCTGCTCCGACAATTAACGGAGAAATTCCAAGTGGTCGTTCTTCAATTACAGGTTCATTCACGCCAGAAGATACCAAAGATTTAGCAAGTAAATTGAAAGCAGGTAAGTTACCAGCTCCAACTCGTATTGTTGAAGATGCCTTCGTTGGTCCATCATTAGGTCAGGAATCAATCAACCAAGGATATTTGTCAATGGCAATTGGTTTGTTGTTAGTAATCTTATTTATGATTGCTTACTACGGAAGCCCAGGTTGGATGGCAAATGCAGCGTTACTTTTCAACGTATTCTTTATCGTTGGAATTTTGGCAAACTTCCAAAGTGTATTAACACTCCCTGGTATTGCGGGTATCGTATTAACATTAGGTATGGCAGTAGATGCCAACGTACTGATAAATGAACGTATCCGAGAGGAACTTCATGCAGGAAAAGGTCTAATGCAGTCGATTAGTTTGGGTTATGAGAAAGCACTCTCAGCGATTTTGGATGGTAACATCACCACAGCCTTGATTGGTATAATCTTATTCTTCATGGGTTCTGGTTCGGTAAAAGGTTTCGCAGTAACGCTATTAATTGGTTTAGCAACATCGGTTTTCACTGCCGTATTTGTTTCACACTTAATGATTGAGTGGATGGCAAAACGTGCTATTGCAGCAGGTAGAGAAAAAGAAATGACTTTCGAGACATTTATTTCAAAAGATTTATTCTCGAAATTCAACTTTGACTTTATCGGGAAACGTAAAATCTCTTATATCTTCTCTTGGTCATTGATTGCGGTTGGTATTATTGTGTTGGTGATGCAAGGAGGTTTCAATTTAGGACTTGATTTCAAAGGCGGTCGTTCTTTTGTAGTTGATTTCTCGAAACCAATCACAGCAGGAAACTTGAAAGATGCTTTGGCAAATAGCTTTGAAGGCAAAGGAGTAGAAGTAAAAACTTTCAACGGAGACACTAAATTAAAAGTTTCGACTTCATATTTAGTAGAAGACGAGTCAGCAGGAGGAAACCAAAAAGTAAGATTAGCTTTAGAAAATGGATTGAAGCAATTCGCTGATTCAAAACCAACCATTGTTTCAGAGTCAAAAGTAGGAGCAACCATTGCCGATGATATTTTGAAGAAATCATTCATCGCCATTTTCTACTCATTGATTGCCATCTTTATCTATATCTTGATTCGTTTCCGTAAGTGGCAATATTCATTGGGTGGTATTGTGGCATTGTTGCACGATACACTTGTGGTATTAGGTATGACAGGTATTATGCGTTTGGTAGGTTTAGATTTAGAAGTTGACCAAGTTTATATTGCTGCAATCCTGACAGTAATTGGTTACTCAATCAATGATACCGTGGTAGTATTTGACCGTATCCGTGAGGAAATCGGACCAGATCCAGACTTGGGCAATAAGGAATTGATGATTAAGACTATCAACCAATCAATTAACCACACCATGAGCCGTACCGTAATGACAGCTACAACGGTATTCTTGGTGGTATCGGTATTGTTATTCTTTGGTGGTGATATTCTAAGAGGATTCTCTTTTGCGATGTTCATCGGTTGCGTATTCGGAACGTATTCATCTATCTTCGTGGCTGCTCCAATTGTAATTGACTTTGGAACATCAAACAAGAAAAAAGAAGTAATTCCAGCAACAGTTACAGCGAAAAAAGCATAATTTATCACAAAAAAGACCTGTGGATGAAAAAGCTCACAGGTCTTTTTTTGATTTAAGACAAAATAAAAGTATATTGAATAATAATTAATCGAAATATCATTTTGCGAAATAATGTTTTTGCCAAATTATTATTTTACAAACCCAAAATCACTTCTTAATTCACAAAAACTAAAATCTATGGAACAAAGTATTTGGCGTAAAAAGCCTATGTCAGCCTACGAAGCTGATATTAAAAACAACCAATTAAAGAAAGTTCTGGGTAAATGGAGCTTAACTGCAATTGGAATTGGGGGAATCATCGGGGGTGGTATCTTCGTGCTTACTGGTACAGCAGCACATTATCATGCTGGTCCAGCCTTGGCGTTATCATTCGTAGTTGCAGGTATTGGTTGTGTTTTTGCTGCACTATGTTATTCTGAATTTGCTTCGATGTTGCCAGTAGAAGGCTCTGCTTATGCTTATGCCTACGGAACAATCGGTGAATTATTTGCTTGGATAATTGGTTGGGGGCTAATCCTCGAATATGCCATGGGAGCAATGACTGTCGCCGTGAGTTGGTCGGGGTATTTTAATAAACTCATGCACCTCTTTGGTATAACGATACCCTATTATCTGACCAACGACCCTTACACGGGTTCTCAGTATGCGGTGGATAATCATTTAGAACCAGCAGCTTTCTCTTTTAATTTACCAGCTTTCTTAATTACTTGGCTTGTAACTTGGGTTTTGGTAAAAGGTATCAAAGAAGCTACCAACACTAATAACTTAATTGTAATTCTTAAACTTTCAGCAGTTGTATTTGTCATTATTGTAGGCGTATTTTTTGTCAATGTAGATAACTGGCATCCGTTTATTCCAGAGCCAGAAATGGTAAAACACGCTGATGGTTCTATGAAAGAAGCGTATGGTATCAAAGGTATTTTGAGTGGTGCAGCAGCGATTTTCTTTGCCTATATCGGTTTTGACGTAGTTTCTACTTCGGCAGGTGAGGCAATCAATCCTAAAAAAGATATTCCATTTGCCATTATTGCTTCTTTGGGAATTTGTACCGTTTTGTACATATTAGTTTCATTGGTTCTGACAGGTATGTTGAATTATAAAGACATTACAGGAGATGCTCTGAAAGCACCAGTTGCCTTTGCGTTTGACTCAGTAGGGCAACCTTGGGCTGTGTTTATTATCACTACGGCTGCAACTGTTGGTTTAGTTTCTGTAATGTTAGTGATGATGTTAGGACAAACTCGTGTTTTCTTGGGTATGGCAAAAGATGGTTTACTACCTGGCTTTTTCCGTAAAATTCACCCAGATTTCCAAACACCTTGGAAAAGTACACTTTTGGTAGGTTTAGTGGTTTCATTAGTAGCCTCATTTACACCAATCGGAGTTCTGAGCGACATGACAAGTTTTGGAACATTGTTCGCTTTCGCTATGGTTTGTTTGGCAGTGTTGATTCTTCGTTTGCGTGAACCGAATCGTGACCGTCCTTTCAAAACACCTCTATTGATGCTTGTAGCTCCTTTGGGAATTATTACAAACATCCTTTTAATGTCACTTTTAGATAGCAAAGCACAACAATTTGCTTTGGTCTGGATGGCGATTGGTTTAGGTGTTTATTTTATTTACAGTAGAAATAAGAGTAAACTAAACGATATGTAATTATTATTTCTGTTAAAATGGTCGTCTGAGAAACTTAGACGACCATTTTTTGTTTAACATATAGCTAATATTTACGATGCTATAAAAACTAAATTGGTTTACAATAAACACTTTGTGCCTTTTAGTAAAATCAAATTATGACTAAAACTAAACTTACCAAAGAAGAACGCTATCGTTTGGGTGTAAAATCCGAAATCTTAGAATTCTTTGAAATTAATGACGACCTGCCTTGGGCGTTGGGTAAAATTCACAAGGCTTTTGCCATTCGTGACAATGAAACTAAGGTACTTTTCAACGAATTGATTGATGAATTACACCGTGACGGAAACCTTGTGCGTTCCTCGAACGGAGACTATATTCTTGACGTTAAAACAGATTTCTTTACTGGAAAAATAGAACACGTTAACCCAAGATTTGCCTTTCTGGTAGTAGAAGGGCAAGAAAATGATGTCTGGATTGATGCCCGTGACCTCAATGGTGCCGTTGACGGTGACACCGTGAAAGCTCTGATTCATAGTAAAAGAAGCAGAGAAAAGCGTATCGAAGGAGAAGTTGTAGAGGTTGTTCAGCGAGGGCGTACAGAAATGGTTGGAGTGATTGACGTAATGCCCAATTACGCTTTCGTTGTGCCTGACGCCAAGCGAGTTCACCAAGATATTTTTATTCCGAAAGAACATTTGAACGGAGCAAAAACGGGCGAAAAAGTCATTATCCAAATCATGACTTGGGCAGATGGTAAAAAGAAATCCGAAGGAAAGGTAGTAGAAGTATTAGGCAAAGTTGGCGACAATAATACCGAGATGCACTCTATTTTGGCGGAGTTCGGTTTGCCCATTCGTTTCCCTGAAATTGTGGAAGAAGAAGCCGAAAATATTCCCGTAGAAATTTCAGCAGAAGAAATCAAGAAAAGAAGAGATATGCGGGACGTTACCACCTTCACGATTGACCCCGTTGATGCCAAAGATTTTGATGATGCCCTCAGTATCAAATACTTAGAAAATGGAAACTACGAAATTGGCGTACACATTGCGGATGTTTCGCATTATGTAACACCCGATTCTGAACTGGAAAAAGAGGCTTTCAAAAGAGCAACTTCTGTTTATTTGGTTGACAGAGTTGTACCGATGCTTCCAGAAAAACTATCGAATGGGCTTTGTTCGCTACGTCCACATGAGGATAAATTGACATTTTCGGCGGTTTTTGAAATTGATTCTGAGGCAAAAATTGTCAATGAATGGTTTGGTAGAACGGTAACGCATTCAGACAAAAGATTTTCTTATGAAGAAGCCCAAGAGGTCTTGAATTTGGCGTACGCAGCAGTTGTTCCAGAGGTTTCAGAAGAAAAACTAAAGAAAAAATCCAAGAAGAATCCAGAACCAGAAATCAATACTTTTAGCAAAGAATTGGTGCTTTTGAATTCCCTTGCTCATAAACTCAGGGCTGAACGTTTCAGTAAAGGTTCGGTAAATTTTGAGACGGTTGAAGTTCGGTTTAAATTGGATGACGATGGAAAACCGCTCGGTATTTACCAAAAAATCAGACAAGATACCAACAAACTGATTGAGGAGTTTATGCTTTTGGCGAATAAACGAGTTGCCGAATTTGTTTTCAATAAAAGGAAAAAAGAACCTCGGAACACGATGGTTTATCGGGTTCACGAGTCGCCAGACCCAGAGAGAATCAGAGTTTTTGCTGCTTTTGCCAAAAGATTTGGGTACAATGTCAGTGCTGAACACGTGTCGTCTTCTTTGAATAAAATGATGGAAGATGTTGTGGGAAAACCAGAACAGAATCTCTTAGAAAGTTTGGCAGTTCGGACTATGGCAAAAGCACGGTACAGTGTCGAACCACTTGGTCACTTTGGTTTAGCATTTCCATTTTATTCACATTTTACTTCACCGATTCGTCGTTATCCAGACGTAATGGTTCACAGGCTACTCCAGCATTATTTAGATGGCGGTTCACCTGTGGATGGTGCAGTTTGGGAGCTTCGTTGCAAGCATAGTTCAGAAATGGAACGCCTTGCTACTGAGGCAGAACGGGCTTCAATCAAGTACAAACAAGTAGAATTCATGAGCTTGATGGACCCTAACCGTGTCTGGGATGGTATCGTTTCGGGGGTTACGGAGTTTGGTTTATTTGTTGAAATCACAGAAACAGCTTCTGAGGGACTCGTCAGAATGACAGATTTGACAGATGATTTTTACCGATTAGACAAAGAAAATTACCGAATTGTTGGCGAACGAAATGGCAAAGTTTTCACTTTTGGTGATGCCCTAAAAGTGAGAGTGAAGGAATGTAATTTATCAAAAAGAAGCATGGATTTTGCTTTAGTTTCGAGTGATTCAAAAGGAGGAGGTCGAGTTTTTACGAAACCACAAGGAGAAAGACATAAATCGAAGCCACCCAGAGGCGGCAGAGGCTCGTCTCCCAAAAGTGGAGGAGGTAGAAATAAATCATCGGGGAAAAAGAAAAGGTAATATTTGTACTTTTTAAACGTATTTAGTAAATTCAATCATGAAATTCGTAGATATAAAAAACGACATTGCGTTTCGGAAAATATTCGGAAATGAGTCCAGAAAAGAAGTTTTGATTTCTTTTTTGAATGCGGTTTTACTATTTCAAAATGACAAAAAAATTGTAACAGTTGAAATACTAATACCTTACCAGCTACCATCACTCAAAGGAGGGAAAGTTACAATTGTTGATATAAAGGCTAAAGATCAAAATAATAAAAATTACATCGTAGAAATGCAAGTAGCCGATGTTGATGGTTTTGATAAACGGGTACTTTATTATGCTTCTAAAAGTTATTCTTCCCAGATAGAACGAGGAGATTTATATGAAAAATTGAACCCTACTTTTTTCATAGGTATTTTAGATTTTGAGATAACACAGAATCCAGATTATATCAGTCGTCATAAGATAATAGATATTGAAACAGGGGAAAATCTCATTTCAGATATTGAATTCAATTTTATAGAATTACCAAAATTCAATAAAAAAGAAACAGAACTCATCACGATTATTGACCAATGGGTTTATTTCATAAAAAATGCTGAAAATTTAGAAGTAATACCAAGTAGTGTTAATGACCAAGGACTAAAGAACGCATACGAAGACGCCGATAAACATAATTGGACAAAAGATGAATTGGAGGCTTATGACTATGTTTTGATGCGAGAACAAGATGAGCGTGGGCGGTTAACAAAAGTTCAGAAAGATATTGCAAAAAGTCTATTAAAATCAGGGCTTTCGGCAAAGGAAGTTGCAATGCACACCCAATTAACAGAAGAACAAGTACGAAAGTTATAAGATTTATTTATATTCCCTAAAGCAAAAAGGTAGCCAATTGGCTACCTTTTCTTTTCTAAATATCTGATAATCAATTCCGTATAATTACTTTTCCATTCACTGTATCCAATTTCATGGGTGTGTGTTGCGGAAATTCATTCGGAAATTCGTACTTCTTTTGTGGGGGTGCAGCTTGTGTTGGTTGCACAGGTACAGGTTGTTGCGTTTGTGTGACTACCTGTGGCTGAGATACCACTACTGGCTGGCTGCTATAAGTTGTATAAGTAGTTCTTGGGGCAGGTGCTGGAGCAGGTTGGCTGATTCCCGCATTGCCCGCATTATACAAAGCATCTGGATTATTAGTTGCTGGACCTCTGCGTTTACTACGTTCTGGTGCGGGCATCGGATTATAAACCGACGAAGCAACAACGGTACTTTGAACAGAATTTGAACTGTAAGAGGTTGTCGGATTGACCATCGCACCGTTTTCGTCTCCTCTTCTCAGTACAATAATCTTCACTTCATTTCTGCTTGAACCTGTCATGCCAATTTCTTGGGCGGTACTGTGTGTAAGCTCCAAAGAAGTTGTTTGGCTTTTGCCATTTACTTCCACAACGACCGAGCGGCTATTAGCAAGATTGGTAACTTCAATTAATGAACCCATCGGAAGGAATTCATGAGAGCAAGTTTTGTGGCGGCTACTGAGATAATCTCCGTTTGCCATTTTCTTGCCATATCTTGCAATCGCATAAACTGAGGCACTTCCAGAATACTCTTCAACGGGAATGTTAGAGCCAAAACTCAAAAAATCTGTCAAACAAAAAAGCACAGCAAGAAGTACTTGCTTTGAAAAATTTCGTTTCATAAATAAGGAATTAATACGGTTGGCGAAATAGAAAAGGGTAATTGTGTCAAATAATATAACACAAACCTAACATTTTCAGAACGTTTAGTCAAGTTTTTTATTTTACAATTTATTGGAAATGCAGAATTTATGCTAATTTTTTTTTAGCATAAACCACTGACAGTCAGTCAATTGACCGTTTACTCATTTATGTTTCGGGATGATATAATCGTGCGAGGGAAAATCTAAACAAATAGTCGATTCAGGTTTCTTAGTTGCCGAAATACAGTTAACAGCACTTTTTCCTAAAGAAACAATTCTTAATTTCACATTTGTCAGGGTATTCTCAGCCAGTTCAAGGGCTTTTGCTACAATGTGTGTAACTTCAACTGTACTTTCGGGGTCGGCAGTTTCTTCTTCGTTGATTCTTACGGTAACTTTTTTCTTATTTTTTAAATTGATAATTTCTACAACAGAGCCAATCGGGAGATAATTATGAGCGGCAGTCCAACTATTTTTGTCAAGGACTTCGCCAGAAATTGTTTTTTCACCATAGAATTCTGTGGGACAAATGGAGACTTTTGTAGTAACTTCTTGGGCTGATAGTTGGTTAATAATTAGTGAGTTAGCGGAGATGGTAAGGATACAAATGAGTTTCTTCATAAAAATAATAATATTAAAGTAAGTTTTTAGTGTTTCAATTCAGTAGTCAATAGTCAAATTTTATGCCATGAAACAAAAAATAGGGTTCATTTTTTTATTTTTCAATATCATTTTTTCAAATTTTGCCAAAAATAAGTTTTCAGCAGAGGTTCTCGTTGTGGGTGGCGGTACCAGTGGTACAATGGCGGGCATACAAGCGGCTCGGATGGGGGCGAAGGTCATAATTTTAGAAGAAACCGCTTGGTTGGGTGGCATGATGACTTCCGCAGGTGTCAGTGCCATTGACGGTAATCATAATATCGCTTCTGGGCTTTGGGCAGAGTTTCGTTCAAATCTCGAAAAATACTATGGTAGCAAACAAGCTCTTCAGTCTGGTTGGGTGAGTCAGGTGATGTTTGAACCGTCTGTCGGACAAAAAATCTTGCGTCAGATGTGTGCCAAAGAGAAAAATTTGTTAGTGATTGATAACGCACAAGTGTCTGATATTCTGAAAGTTAATGGGAATTGGGAAGCAGTTTTTTCAAGAAAAAACACTAAAAAGCAAGAGAAGGTTTCGGCAAAAATTTTAATTGATGCCACTGAATTAGGAGATATTGCCGCAAAATTAGGGGTGAAATACGACCTCGGAATGGAAGCAAAAGCCAAATATAATGAACGAATTGCTCCAGAAAATGCCAATGATATTGTACAAGATTTGACTTATGTGACGGTCTTGAAGGATTTTGGAGCGAATTCAGACAAAACTATTCCCAAACCTGTAAGCTATAACCGAGCAGATTTTATTTGTTCTTGTGAAAAATTTTGCCCTGATAAACAGATGCCTCGCCTCTGGGATTGTGACAAAATGATGACTTACGGGCAAATTCCGAACCAGAAATATATGATAAATTGGCCCATCAATGGGAATGACTTTTATGTAAATATGGTGGAAATGTCACCCCAGCAAAGGCTCGAAGCTGTAAAGAAAGCCAAAGAACATAGTTTGAATTTTGTGTATTTTATGCAAACAGAATTGGGCTGGAAAAATTTGGGTTTGGCAGAAGACGAATTCCCGACGGAAGACCACTTGCCCATGATTCCTTATCATAGAGAAAGCCGTAGAATTCATGGACTCGCTCGAATGAACATGAACCACGCAGAAAAACCTTTTGACCAAGCAGAACCACTCTACCGCACAGGCATTACCGTTGGTGACTATCCAGTTGACCAACACCACGGAAAAAATCCAAAAGCTCCTGATTTGTATTACGTTCCAGTGCCTTCGTACAATGTTCCTTTGGGTAGTCTTATTCCAGAAGGTGTTGATAATCTGATAGTTGCAGAGAAATCTATCTCCGTTTCTAATATCATGAATGGTGCTTCGAGGTTGCAACCTGTGGTGATGGGCATCGGTCAGGCGGCAGGGACTTTGGCTGTGATTTGTGCCAAAAATAACATTTCTCCCAAGCACGTTTCCGTGAGAGAGGTACAAGAAGAACTATTGAAATCGAAGTGTTTTTTGTTGCCCTATTTGGATGTCCAGCCCGAACATCCGATGTTTGAAGTTGCTCAGAAAATTGGGTCAACGGGGATTTTGAAAGGAACAGGACGCAACTATAAATGGTCGAATCAGACTTGGTTTTACCCAGATTCAACCATCACAAACGGAGAAGTTGCGGAGGCTTTGACAGCATTTTTAGGTACAAAAATTAATGCTCATGAGACCGTTTTAGCAGAAAAAATGACGGTAATGGATGCCTTTGAAATGCTGACGAAAATACGTCCGCAAAAACCAGATTATTTGGTGGAAGTCATGCAAAATTATGTGGCTAAAAAGGATAAAGCAATTACCAGAATAGAATTAGCAGATTTGTTAGACAAATTCCTACATCCTTTCGAAGCAAAAGAGGTGGATTTTTCAGGAAAATTTCGATAGTAATCGCACACGGATTACACGGGATGCGAGCAACACGGATTATCACGGAAATAATCTAACGCAGGCTGGGTTTGAGTCCAGCCTGTGTTAAGCCTGCATTCTTGCCGTGTTCCATGAAATCAAATATTGCCCAAAGGGAAACTCAAGCCTAAATTGATTCCTAAACTTTGATTATGGTTTACTAAATTTGGATTTTTAGAAATATCTATCAATCCAAAATTATAGCGAACATCAAAATTTAACCATACTTTTTTACTCACCGAATAATTGAGTCCCCCGCCCAAAGTTCCTCCGAAATCTGTGGTATTGAACTGGCTTTCGTTGGTATTGATGTCGTTGCCTGCTTTATTGGTTGCATTTAGCAAAAAATTGAGATGAGGTCCAATAAATAATTTCGGACGAATGACCCCAACGGCATTTTTTGGACCAAAATAGTAGGTTGCCAACACAGGAATTTGTAGGTAATTAAGTCTAATTTGCTCCGTACCATTGTTCAGATTTGTACCCATTTGGTTGTAAAGCACCTGAACCCCAACGCCAAAAGAACTCTTATGGCTGTAATTGAAAAACCCACCAACGAGTAAACCCGTTTTGGTGGAGGAATTAGGAATATTAGAAATTTCTGAGAGATTTAGCCCAATCATAGGACCAAAAGAGAGATTTTGTGCTTTCCCTAACTGACTCATTAACAGAAGGATAGCTAAAATTTGGATGTGCTTTTTCATAAAAATATCTTTTGGATGTTTCATTTATAAAACTTCCAAAAGATATTTTTATTGAAGATAGATGAGTAAACGGTAGTTTTACTTCAAAACATACGCCAATGTTTCCTCGTTTTTTTTGAGCCACTCGGTAATTTCTGTTACAATTTGCTTCATCGAAATCTCTGGTTTCCAACCAGTAAGAGCCGTAACCTTCGAGTTATCAGTTACATACAAACGAATATCTGCAGCACGGTTTTCTGGAATTGGATTAATCGGAATGGTATTTCCAGTTACTTCCTGACAAATTTTAGTAAGTTCCTGTAACGACGCACTCACTTCATTGCCTCCTCCTACATTCAGGATTTCTCCATTCACGGTGTCAATGTTATGTAACTGAAAATCAATCAGTTTGTACAAATCCTGCACGTGTAGCATATCACGAGTTTGCTTGCCCGTGCCTCCGTAGCCTATATACGCCAATTGCTGATTCCAGAAGTGTTTGGCTGCCCAAAGCACCATTACACCTTGGTCAACTTTTCCCATTTGCCAAGGACCAGTTAATACTCCACAACGATTGATGACAGTTTTCATTCCGTAAAATTCGTTGTATTCATGAATCATTAATTCTGAAGCTAATTTGGTTGCCCCGTACAACGACCTTGCTCCGTCTAATGGGAAATTTTCTGCAATTCCTTTTGAAGAAACTCCTGTAACTGACTGATTATCAGATAGTACGAAACGAGTTTCTTTTTCCTCATAATTCAATTTTTCAATTGCTTTAATCGGATAAATACGACTGGTTGAAAGAAAAATAAAGTTTGCACCACACTTTTTAGTATAGTTCAAACAGTTGATTGTCCCAACGAGATTTGTATTGATTAAATAATCTGGCGTGCCATTCAGACCTGCTAAAACGGAAGGTTCGGCAGAGGCTTCAATGACGAAATCTACAATAGGAAGGGCATCAAAATCTTCTTTATTCCGAATATCTCCGTGAACAAAAACTGCCCCAACTTTAGCTAAACGAGGTAAATTAAGCTCTGAACCTTTACGTTTGAGATTATCCAAACAGGTAACTTCGTAAGATGGATAATGGGTTTTTATGTTAATGGCAAGTGCCGAACCGACAAAACCTGCACCACCTGTAATAAGGATTTTCATGGATTTGATTACTTTCTTGATGTATAATTAAATATGAGTCTTTCTAATTCAATGGGATCAATGTCTAAATAGTATAATTCTATATGAAAATTTCTTCTCTCAGAAATAAAACTAAGTGAAGAATCTTTATTGAGTTTTTGTATTTCTAAAGAATGAAGAGAGTACCATCCAAAAAAGCCTTCTTTTTCTATATGAATCCCCTGTTTATTCAAGATAATTTGAGGGCTATTATTTACCAATTGTTTCAAGTGATAAATACATTTGTAAATCCCGAAGAGAGTAATTAAGTAAGCAAACCAATTCTTGTAATCAATGATAATAAAATAGAACCCTACTACTAATGGTAAAATACCTTGCATAGTTAAGTCCAGCCAAATAAGGCTTTTTGAATAAAAAATTTTCACCTCTTTTGAATTTGATATAATAGGTATTTCATCAACGAATAGACTCACTTTACTCTTTTTTTCACTATCCATTTTCCTTTCAAATTCTTTAATCAAAGCTTTCTCTTTTGAATTTCGTATTTCAGTTTTTTCAAAAATACTTCCTCGTTCCCAAATCAGTTTACCTATAATAGCTTCATCATGTAGTTCATTCAAATTAGTAACATTTGAAAATGCCCAAATTCTCCATTTTGTTATAAGAATGCTCCACGTTAGCCATGGTAGTAGTATAAATGTCAATAAAAAAAATAGAATAACAGTACCTAAGAAATAAGTATTGGTTGAAATGGGCATCAAGAATAATGGTATTCCAAAAGTACTTATCATCACTATTGAAACAGGAAGGTTTACCCATAATTGACCTTTACTCACAGCTTTTTCAACTGAAATCTTACTCATGGATTTATTAAATTGATTTATGGTAAAAACACAACGTGCGTAAACAACACATCTGTTTGCCTACGCACGTTGTTAATTTATTGAAAATCAAAGGTTTAATTACTCTACTCGCTTCAATTTTACATTTTCAGCAGGACGAATCACTAATGGTACTTTCTCCAATTTTACGGCTGAGGTATCCAGTCCGAACCATTTATCTTCTGATGGCGTAAATGATTTGATAAAGAAATATGCCTTCATGATTAAGCCCTCAAAAAGTGGTAATTCGTTGTCGTAAGAAAGGAATTTCTCTAATACCACAAAACGGAAATCACCAATTACGTTTTGTTTGTTCAATGATTCGTAGCGAGAAGTAATATCAACCTCCCCTTTCTTCACCATTTCTTCAACCACTTTTCTGAAATAAAGATTAATCTTTTGTTCAACCCTAAAACCTAATTTGAAGTTTACCTTAATTACATCATCAGTTTCAATTACGTTCACTTTGTATTCCATTGTATAAGGATCATCCACGGTATCAACATGGACAAACCAGTAAATGTCAGCACGTTTTGGACGTTTCTGGAAAATAGAATAAATGATTTTCGATTCAATCTCGCTCGACCTTGCAGCATTCGACATAAAAACTAAGTGAGTAGCGTATTTAGGAATACTCATATCCTGACTCAGTTCTTTCAAAGGTTCGATATAATCACTCACTTTTACGTATTCTGTCAGTCGCATTTTGATGATATTTGCCCTATGCCAAATAAACATAACAGTAAGAATCAATCCTGCAATGAATATTGACACATAACCACCGTGCATGAATTTATCCAAATTAGCAATCAAGAATGCCCCTTCCAGAGAAACATATAATAACAAGAAGAGAATAATCCACCACATATCGAATTTCTTGATATGGAGGTAATACGCCATCAAAGTAGTGGTCATTAACATCGTTAGGGTGATTGCCAAACCGTAGGCAGCTTCCATATTTGAGGACTTCTTGAAATAAAGCACCACACCAATACAGCCAATCCAAAGTAAAATATTCATACTTGGCACGTACAATTGTCCTTTTTGGTCTGATGGATAATGAAGACGAACTTTAGGCCAAAAGTTCAAGCGAATGGCTTCTGAAATTAAGGTAAAAGAACCTGAAATCAAGGCTTGGCTTGCTATAACTGCGGCTGCCGTAGCGATAACGATTCCTGCCAATAGAAACCAATGTGGCATTAATTCATAAATTGGCGAACGACCAGCCAAAGGGTTTCCTTGTTGGGAAATTAACCAAGCTCCTTGTCCGAAATATTGTAGCAACAAAGTAGTTTTCACGAAAACCCAACTGAGGCGAATATTACCACGCCCGCAATGTCCTAAATCTGAATAAAGGGCTTCTGCACCCGTTGTACAAAGAAAAACCGAACCTAATAACCAGAAACCCGAACGCCCACTGTAAGGATTCATGAGCATATCGTAGGCATATTTAGGAGAAACAGCTTTTAGAATAGTCCAATCTTTCGCTATCCAAATGATTCCAAGAGTTGCCAACATCGTGAACCAAACTAACATGACAGGTCCAAAAAGTTTTCCTACAACGTTTGTTCCAAAGATTTGAAACATAAACAATCCTGTTATCACAGCTATAACAATCGGGACGGTTTGGATATTTGGATAAATTTTGATGAGACCTTCAATTGCTGATGCCACGGAGACTGGTGGAGTAATGATGCCATCTGCCAAAAGTGTTGCACCACCAATAATTGCGGGGACTGTCAACCATTTGGCGTGTCTGCGGACAAGTGTAAAAAGAGCAAAAATTCCGCCTTCGCCTTTATTATCTGCCCTGAGAATGAGGATGACATATTTTACGGAAGTTTGTAGTGTAAGTGTCCAGAAAATACAAGAAAGCCCTCCCAGAACTGTTGCTTCACTGATTGGAGCATTACCAATAATTGATTGCATTACATACAGCGGAGAAGTACCAATATCTCCATAAATAATTCCCATTGCTACCAGCAGACCCGCTGCGGAGGCTTTGTCCATGTTTCTGTGTTCCATACAGGGCTAATTGTAAATGATTGAAAATCAAATGGATTATCTTCAAAAATTACAATATTTACTTGTTTTAGTGAATTTAGTAATCAGAATCGTTTGCAAAAATAATTAAAGTCAGCAAATATAATATCTTGTTGGTATTTTGATAACACTTTGAGGGTTTTAAAAAATGGTTCTTTTGAATTTATATAAAAACGATAGAAGTCGTCCTTCAAAAAGGACGACTTATATATTCGACGAATTAATACGGGATAAGTTATTGAAAATCCTTCGGAGAAACATTAGTAAACTTTTTGAAAGCCCGATTGAAAGTTGACTTTGAATTGAAACCGCAATCAAAAGCAATTCCCAATAAACTTAGGTGCTTAGACTTGGGGTCCTTTAGCATTGCCTTCACGGCATTGACTCGGTATTCATTCACAAAATCATTGAAATTTTTGTTGTAGCCACTATTTACTACCCCAGAGACAATGGAGATATTGGTTTTCAGGCGGTTGGCAACATCTGCAAGAGTAAGTTCAGATTCGAGGTAAAGTTTGTCTTCTGCCATGAGCTTATCAATTTTTTCTTTCAAAACTAAGTCAATGGCAGGCTGATTTGAATTGTCATAACTTATTGTTTCAATGGTTTTGGTTGATGAAGAATTTACTTCATTGAAAACCAAATTCTTGGTAGGTTGTACCTGTGCATAACCCGTAATGCAGACATAATAAATCAAGAAAACGCCCACTAAATTATCCCACCAATTTTCGTAAAATGTTAAATTATAGAGGGAGTCAACGAGCAATCTTCCCCATTGAGACAACGAACCCAATGCCAAGACAATCAAGAAATTACGAAACCATTTGAAGCTAACTTTCTCAGTATCAGAAAATTGAGTTTCTGTCCAGTTACGATATTCAAGGTATAATTTCAGAGAACGATAAAAAAAGTAAACCTCCAAAGCCATTCTCAGAAAAAACTCAATGTTTGGTATTCCGTATTTATTGTGGAAGTTTTGTTTCCAAGACATCACAAAATCATGTCCCATCGCAAAGACTCCTACATGGTAAATTGTATGAATAATGAAGGGCAAAAAATAGATAATATCCTTTCTGGAGAATCGAAAATTACTATCAACTTGGCTTTTGAAATAGAAATAATAAATGGGAGGAAATGCAAAACCCAAACTTCGGGGAAAGAACTCTAATTCTTCCCAAAGGATATTAATGCCTGAAAATCCAAGCATATATTCCCAAATACTAAATGCCATGCCGACCAACAGTAAACCCAACAAAAAATCGGAAAGAAGATTCTTTTGCCAACCACGATACCAGAGCAAAATGGCATAAATCCATGCTTGAATAAAACCAAACCAAAGGGGAGTAGAATATAAGTCTAAATTCATTATGAGGGAGATAAGTGATTGAAAAACAGGTAATAATTTCGTTCGGAAATCCTGAAAGGATTAAATGTGATTAGCCCTGAGTGAAACTCAGGGAAAATGAAGCGACTCTCTTGGTTCAACCCCAAATGGGGTTGAATTCGCTCCTGTTTCAAAACCATACGTTTCACATATAGTTAATCATATTTGACCTCTCACGAGGTCGTTTGTCAAAAGTGTACTGGATAATAATTTTGTAATTAATTGATAATGAGATATATACAATTTAATATGAGAATTTCAAATCCAATATACTAATTTCCTGATTCCTTCGCAAACCATTGCTTTGAAATCAAATGGTCAATTCCAAATCTTCCAGAACCCATCACGATGGCATAAATCGAAATCCAAAGAAAGCCCATAGCAGGTAACATTTCCCAAACTTCTCCGCCCCATTTTTGAAAGAAAATAGCTACCAACATTGTACAAGCTACCATGAATCCTGCGAAACGAGTAAAAAGACCAGCTACTAACATTGCTCCGCCAAAAGTCTCTGCCAAAACTGCCGCCCAAGCAAAGAATGTAGGAAAAGGAAAGCCATAACCCGCAACGTCATGAATAAACCAGTCTGGGCAAGGGAATTTGCTCCCACCAAAATTAATAGCTAAAAAGTAGCATCCAATAATACGAGGAAGAGCCAATAATAAATCTGTTGACCAGTGTGAAGTGTAAGTTGGGTTGATGATTTTTGAGAATAAAGTTTTCATGATTTTTTGAATTTGTATGAATCGCTTCGTTGCGATTGATGATACAAATTTTGACCAAAAAATCTGTCTGAGCGTTCCAGATGATGATTTGACACGTGCCAAATCATCATCTGGGGCTTATCTACCTACTTTTTCAACTTTTCGGCGATTAATTTTTTCACCGCTTCCATTTCTGTGTCAATTCCTTTTACTGCATCTTCGATATTAGGTTTCACATACACATCGGGCGAGATACCTGCATCTGGACGAGTTTTTGCCAAATCATAATCCATGCCTATCAAAGGTACATCAACTTCAATTTTGGTATTGGGCAACAACATAAAAAACAAAGCCCCAGCCGTAATTCCTTTTTGGTTACCACCCGTTGTTTGCCCTACGAGTGTTGCTAAATGATTTTTCTTGAAAACATTAGCCGCAACATAACCAGCAGAACTATTGGTGGCACTTGTCAATAAATAAATATCGCCTTCTATATGAGTACTTTCGGGCGTGATAATTTGGGGTTTGTCTGAACTTTTTGAGCGGTATTGACCACTCGGTAATTTCGTAAAATAATTAGGATTCATACTAAACCACCCGAATGCCCATTTTTTATTATCCACATAAGGTTTTAGTGTTGAATCTATTTTCAGATAAGCCCAACAATCTTGTTCGCTTTTAATTTCGATATTATTTTTAGTAAGATAGCGAATCAATTGTGTGGCATCAGTATTGCCACCTTCACATTTACGAATATCAATAATCAAATTTTTACCCTGTTTTTGCTGATACTCATTTACTGAATTAAGGTAAAATTTATTAAAGTCAAATCCTTTATTAAACACCGCAAAACTATTGATTTCCATAATGGCAGTTTGGTCGTTGAGCCATTTAAAATTGGCATTAACTATCTCATTATCAGTGTATTTACCTTTCAAAATTTTATTTCGTTCCGTTCTATTTTGAGCATTTATAGAAATTTTAGAAGCCTTTTTTGTCTTGAAATCATAGACTTCTAAGTTAAATTTTTCAGATGTAAACGGAAAAACTATTGGAAAGAAAATATCAAAATACTCAAAATCTTGCCCACCGATTTCCAATAACTTACTACGTTTTCCATCGTTCGAGCCATCCGCCCGTACAATCGGAAGCAAAGTTTTTATGATAGTCGCAACGGTAATTCCATTAATTGTTTTCACCTCAACTCCTTCTTGAATATTAGAATCGGCAGTTCGGGTAATCAACATTCTATCTTCAATCAAACGAAATTGAAACGGCAGGCATTTCTTCTGCTCAAAAAGCTCTTTTTTCAAAAATTCTTCCTGATTATAAAAATTAGGATAACTATGCCCACATTTGAATTTGGAAGTAAGTTTATGAAAGTTTAAATAAGCCTCCGCCAAAGGTTGGTCATGGCTGAGGGCAGTTTTACATTCTTCAAAATAACCATCAATCGTAGCTTTGTCTGCGTACTTGTACAAGCCAGGGTGTAGGGTTTCGTAAGACTTACGAGCGATTTCAAAATCAGCCAATAAATCTTTAGCTTTCAAGATAGTTTGGGCAGACACAATGTTTGAAAATAGACAAAGTACAACAGCGATACTTTTTATGTTTTGGAAAAGCGTTTTCATGTGTTTGTTGTTTAATTAAATCGGGGTCTTTTATTATTTTATGGAAACCGTGGTACGGTTGAGACAGAAACCCATTTATGAGAAATTGAATCTCAACCGTGCCACGGATAACTTCTAAATCCACTTGCTCAAACTGGTTGAGAAACCTAATTGATTATCGTTTCCCCAAGGCAATTGATAACGCACATGAGCCATTGACCCAAACCAAGACGAACCTTTTACCGTAATTTTTACCAATTTTAATCCTTTTTCTTTAGCGATTTGCTCCATTGTTCTGTCTTTTTTAGCTTTTTCTAAAGCAGCAGTTTTCTCAATCGTTTCAGCAGTTTCTGCTTGCAATTGGTCTTCTTTACTAATTTCATATTGATGATTTACCGAAAAACTTTTGCCATTATCTTCTGCCTTTACGATGAATAGTAAAGTTCTTTGACCATCTCTTTCTTCATACACTCGCACAGGGGCAATTAAGTTGGTAGCGTGCGAGCCAAGTCCGTTTAATTGATAACCATAACCTGAATTTTTTCCCTTGAAATCAAGGTACTTTCCTTTCAATGAAGAATTTGTTACTGTAAAACTAACCCTAACTTCTGACTGAGCCTGAGCAACTACATTGATTAAAAGGAAACAAACGATAGCGAAATTTTTGATTTGAGTTTTCATGTCTGTAAATGTTTGAGTGAATTGATGGCTCAAAGTTGGCAGGTTTACAGACAGCAATTGCTTCAAAATATGATTTGGGACGTATCAAATCATATTTTGAGACTTGTAAAGGTGAATAAAACAAAAAAGGTGTCCATTTCTAAGAAACGACACCTTTTTAAAATTAACCCTCACAAAATTAAAACCCGTATTTAGCAGAAAATAAGATACCACTACTAAAAATATTGACCTTCCCTCTACCCACAAGACCCAACGGAGCTTTCATATAGGGTTCAGCTTGAAATGTAATATGGCGTGTCAGTGCTTTTTCTAAACCAAATGATAAATTGAGTGTACTCCAATAATACTTTGTATTATCAGTCCATTGTCTTTCTGTGGTTGGTTGGGTAGCAAAATACCACGAATAGCTTTCGTTCATCAATAAATAAGAAGAAATACCGCCACTCACGAACCAATTGTTAGTATGTTTTCCGCCCAAATTATACCTCAAATTAATGGGTACATCCAAGACATTGCAGCTTCCTCCGACACTCGTTGGCTGCACAGGTCTTACCTTCCAGGCATCTCGCCAAGCATGATAAGCATTGATGTCCGACTCGTATTTTTTCTTAGAATTTGTTAAACCTGTCTGTAAAATCAATCTTTTACTCAGTCGATATTCTATCATAATTCCCATGCTACTACCCATCGCAAAAGGACCAATATTTTCAACAGAATTGATTTCTGGGGCTATTGCCAAGCGAATACCAAAGCGAGAACTTTTGATTGGTTTTGCCAAAACCACAGGTTTCACTTCGTCCAGATTATCTTGTGGTGAAGCAATCGTTACAGGTTGAAAATTATTCTTAAAAAGAGATAAGTCTTTGTTTTTCAAATAGTTAATGTCATGAAAATCTGTTTTCTGAATTACTTCTTCAATAGCTTTTTCACTTGAAATGGTATTTGTCGGATTATTTTCTGCAACAGTTTCAGAAGAATTTTTTATGCTAAAATTTACCCCGTCTTCAGATTTTATAACTGAATTTGTGGGAAGTTTAGCCCTACTCCCAACTACATTTTCTTCAGAAAAAACTGTAGCTACTTTTGTATTATTTACTGAAACAGAATTTTGATTAATTGCTGTAAAAGATTCTCTCTTTGTATAACCCGAACTTTTCTTTTCTGGAACAGAATTCGTTTGCTTTTCCTTCAAAAAATCCGACGAAGAACTGTTATCTACAAGTTGACTTTTCTCTGAACGTTCAATTAATTTATCAGCAGTAATTTTAGTATTTTTTCTCTCAGAAACAGAATTAGGAGAAGATGCTCCAACAAGGTTACCTTCTCCCTTTCCCGAATTAGTGGTTGTTTCTCCGATTTTTAATGCCTGTTGATTTGTGCTAAGATTTTTTTCAGATTTATTTATCGAAACTTCTTGCGAAGGAATGAAAGGTTGTTGTTGTGAATTTTTTGTAATACTCTGATTATCAGAAGAATAATAGTTGTAAATCACTCCTGAACTCAATAATAAAAGTAAAAGCAAAGGTATCCAAGCCCAACGTTTCCAAGTTGATTTTTGGGGAACGGCAGATGCACCACTCATTTTTGATTTGAGCATAGCAAGTGCCGATGGGTCAAAGGGCGTTTCTACTTTGTCAGAGGCTTCTCTGAAAAGTTCGTCCAAATCGTCATCAGATATGTCCCACCACTTATCTGCCATTTTGTTGTAAAATTTTATAAATCATTAGTAATTAATTAAGCTGTTTAAACTTTCTATTCGTTCATTTTCAAATCATTGAATTTTCAAATTAATTATCCCCTTTTACTCAACATTTCTCTCAGATTTAACCTTGCCCTTGCCAAATTCGACTTGGAAGTGCCTTCTGAAATCCCTAACATTTTCCCGATTTCTTCATGCGAATATCCGTCAATCACAAACAAATTGAAGACCGTTCGGTAGCCTGGAGAGAGTTGTTGAATCAAATCTATCAATTCCTGATAATTGATTTCTGAGTGTGCATCTGCAGAATTGTCTTTCAAATAATGAGCATTTTCAATATCATCATGATAATAATGCTTATGATTTTGTCTGTAAAAATCCAAAGCAGTATTGACCATTACACGCCTTAACCAATTTTTGAAGGGTTTGGTTGGGTCAATGGTATCAACATGATTAAAAACTTTAATAAAACCGTCGTTGAGTATCTCCAGAGCCTCATCACGAGAGCGGGTATAACGCAAACATACGCTCATAGCATACCCATAGAACTGCCTATAAAGCAATTCTTGGCTCTTTGGGCTGCCACTCTTGCAACCTTCGAGAAGGGTTTCTAAACTATGGGTACGGTCTATGGTTACAGCCATTTTGGAGGTATCAATCAACTTAAATACGTAATTCTGAGTAATAGGTTGCGTTAAGGAACGGTGAAATAATAACTTTATAAAATTTTAGACTATGCGTCCCAGGCTTGCTATTTTAATGATAATTTTATCTACTTTTAAAGCGAGTAGCACAGCTATTTAATGAAAAAGTAGGAAAAAATAGCTTTAAAAGAGTCGCATAAAAGTTATAAGTTATTGTTTTACCGTTCCTAAAGTACTATTTTTTTGAGATTCCTCAAAAGCAAGAGAGCCATTTCACTTAATTAAATTAAGCAAAATGGCTCTCTTGTAAATGATTGAGTCTATTAGTATCCTCCTCTGAATTTATAAGTATCTGCTACTTTTTTGATGGCTACCATATAGGCGGCTATACGCATGGGTACGTTGAATTCTTGGGAAGTCATGAAAACTTTATCGAAGGCATCTTTCATGATTCTGTCTGAACGACGGTTGATTCTGTCTAAGTTCCATTTGTAACCCATGCGGTTTTGTACCCATTCAAAATAAGAAACAGTCACGCCTCCTGCATTTGCCAAAATATCGGGGACTACCAGAATTCCTTTTTCATTAATAATATCATCTGCCGATGCTGACGTTGGTCCGTTTGCTCCTTCAACAATCATTTTTGCCTGAATATTTGGGGCATTGTCATGCGTAATTACGTCTTCTTTTGCGGCTGGTACAAGCACATCTACTGCCAAAGTCAGGAGTGCTTCGTTAGAAATTTTTTCTGCTCCAGAGAAACCTTCCAATGTACCTTTATTGGCATCTCTATACTTGATAGCTGCCTCAATATCTATGCCTTTATCGTTGAAATACGCTCCAGAAATATCAGAAACTGCTCGTATGTTTACGCCTCTTTCGTGCAGTAAAATCGCTGCATAAGAACCTACATTCCCAAAACCTTGTACGGCGGCATTTGCTTTGTAAGGGTTGATTTTTAGTTTTTCCATACCTGCCAAAGCTGAGGTCATTACGCCACGCCCTGTTGCTTCGGTTCTTCCTAATGAACCACCCAAAACCAAGGGCTTTCCAGTTACTACTGCATTGACAGTCATACCTTTAGCTTTAGAATATTCGTCCATTAACCAAGCCATTTCTCTTGGACCTGTTCCCATATCTGGGGCAGGAATATCTTTGTCTGGACCAAAAACATCTAACATTGCTACGGTGTAGGCACGCATTAGTCGCTCCATTTCACCTGCCGACATTTCTCTTGGATTGCAGGCAATTCCACCTTTTGCTCCACCGTACGGAATATCTACAACGGCACATTTCCAAGTCATCCAAGCTGCCAATGCCCGAACTTCGTCGAGGTTAACGTCTGGGTCAAAACGGATGCCACCTTTGCCTGGTCCTAAAATGTTGGAATGCAAAACTCGATGTCCTTCAAAAACTTTGATTCTTCCGTCGTCCATCGTGATGGGTAGTCCCACAGTCACTTGCCGAGCAGGAACTTTCAGGATATAATACATTTCGTCTGAAATCCCGAGCAATTCAACAGCTTTGTCGAATCTTTGCATCATGGATTCAAGCGGATTTTCTTTGTCCTTAATCGGAGCAGGTTCAATATAATGTGCCATTTAAAAAAGTAAATTTTGGGGTACACGGTGAAGGCGAACGGGACACGGCGAAGGGTACAAAGTTATTTTCAAACTTTATCTTGTACCATTGACCGTGTTCCGTGTACCTACAAACCTGTCCAAAGTTGCATATCCTAAACGACAAAATCAAGCCTTTAATATTTAGGTATAAATACTTGATTTTGGGTGTGAAAGCATAAGTTTGAACTAAAATTGCTATTCCCTTCATAACTTTGTGGTAAAAAGTTGATTTTGCCAAATAAGTAATGGTGTAAAGGCAGTTTTACAGAATTGTTAAATTTTAGAAAAATTTTATTTTTTCTTGAAATACTTCAATATTTGGAAATGGAAGCGTTATATTTGTGCGTTTTTTCATAAGAACTAACAGATTTTATTTTAGCCGCTACTCAAAATAAATCATTTTTAACCCCAAAAATTAACCCCAATAAATCCTATTATCCTTTATGAGTAGTACAGTAATGACCGAAGAAAGAACCCGTTATTCATCAGAAGAATTAAAGGAGTTCGAAGTTTTAATTTCAAAAAAGGTAGAAGAAACTCGTGCCGAATTGAATTACATCCGTGAAGCACTTCACAAACGCAATGACCCTGGTACAGATACAACCTCTGGAAGTTCAAAACCAATGGAAGATGGTGCTGATTCATCCGAAAGAGAAAGTATGACTCAGTTGGCGGTGCGTCTGCAAAAGTTTTGTACTCAGTTGGACAATGCCCTTATCCGCATCAAAAATGGTACTTACGGTGTTTGTATCGAGACGGGTAAACTGATACCAAAAGAAAGATTACGTGCTGTGCCTCACACACAACAAACAATTGAGGCAAAATTGATGAAACAAAGATAATCTACTGTTAATCAGATAGTTATTTCTAAAAAAGTTTCATGGGTATTCTAAGAAAGCCATTCCAAAATGACCTTCCGAAAAATTATCGTCCTTATTTTCTGACAAAACGACATACATTACTTGTAATATATAAAAAGCGGTTCGCCGCTTTTTTGTTTTTAGGGGCTTTAGGAAATCCAAAAACACTAATTCATACTCGAATTTCCACAGAAAAATTCCACTTCAAAAATGAAAAAATCCATCACTACTTTTTTACTAATTTTAATGGCTTTTTGGGCAAATGCTCAAGTACAAAACAGCTACTATTTGCCTCAAAATGTAACGTATGATGCCAAAATTCCTACGCCCCAACAATATTTGGGTTTTCAGGTGGGTGATTGGCATATTCAGCATGATGCTTTGGTGGGGTATATGAAAAAAATTGCAGAACTCTCTGACCGTGTGGAGATTACAGAGTACGCTCGTACGCACGAAAACCGTTCATGTTTACTCCTCACGATTTCTTCTCCCAAAAATTTATCCAATATTGAACAAATTAAATCAGAGCATCATCGCTTGGTTGAACCTGATAAATCTGGAAATCTCAATACCGCCAAAATGCCAATTGTAGTCTGGATGGGCTACTCTGTTCACGGCAATGAAGCAAGTGGTACAAATGCTTCGATGTTGGCAGTTTATTATTTGGCGGCGGCACAAGGTGCAGGTATTGATTCTTTGTTGGATGAAGCTGTAATATTGGTTGACCCCAGAATTAACCCAGATGGTGGCGAGCGTTTTTCGTCTTGGGTGAATGCCAATAAAAGTATGAGTTTAGTCTCTGACCCTAACAATCGGGAACTCAATGAGCCTTGGCCTGGTGGGCGTTTTAATCACTATTGGTTTGATTTGAATCGTGACTGGCTTTATACGCAACATCCTGAGAGTAAGGGGCGTATCCAAAAATACCATGAATGGAAACCCAATATTCTGACAGACCACCACGAGATGGGAACAAACTCTTCGTTCTTTTTTCAGCCTGGAATTCCTGCTCGTACGCACCCATTGACACCACGCAAAAATATTGATTTGACCGAAAAAATTGGGCTATTTCACGCTGCTGCTTTAGATAAAATCGGGTCATTGTATTTCACGAAAGAAGGCTATGATGATTTTTATTATGGCAAAGGTTCAACTTTCCCAGATGTACAGGGTTGTATTGGAATTTTGTTTGAACAAGCCAGTTCCAGAGGGCATTTGCAGGATTCCCAGAATGGTCCATTATCTTTTGCTTTCACAGTTCGGAATCAGGTGACGAGTACCCTTTCTACTTTGAAAGCTGCCCAAAACATGAGAAAAGAACTGCTTGATTATCAGCGAAGTTTTTATCAAGAAAAATCAACTGCCACCACAAAATCTTACGTTTTTGGGGGTGGAAATGACCGTGTGAAGGTCTGGGAGATGATTAATATTTTGAAACAGCATGAAATCGACGTTTTCCAATTATCAAAAGATGAAAATTTAGACGGTAAAACTTTCCAAAAAAATAATTCATACGTTGTGCCATTGAGCCAGCCACAATACCGTTTGATTCAAGGAATTTTTGAAAAAAGAACTACTTTCGAGGATTCTCTTTTCTATGACATTTCGGCTTGGTCAATGCCCCTTTGTTTCAATGTGCCGTATTCGGAAGTAAAAACTGCTTTAGTTTTGGGAGATAAATTGACGAAGAATGATTTTCCGAAAGGGAAAGTTTTTGGCAAAAGTTCTTATGGATATGTCTTTGAATCAGACAGTTACTTCTCGGCAAGGGCAATTTATGAATTAGAAAAGAAAGGTTATCGTCTGAAAGTTGCGACAGAACCTTTCGTAGGCGTGGTCGAGGGTGGTACTCGTAATTTTGATTACGGAACAATCCAAATTACGGCAGGTGCAAACCCACAAGCTAATTTTGAAAATTTAGCAACCTTACTCCAAACTTTGGCAGAACGTGACGGGCTGGAAGTTTACGGAATCCAAACAGGGCTAACACCAATGGGTATTGATTTGGGAAGTGCCAATTTTTCTCCGATGCGGCAGCCAAAAATTCTCATGCTTTCGGGTGCGGGCGTAGAGGCAACCGATGCGGGCGAAATTTGGCATTTGTTAGATACCCGTGTGAATGTCCCCCTCACGACGGCAGACATGGCACAGGCGAACCGAATAGGTTTAGATAAATACAATACCATCATCCTTTCGAGTGGCGATTATACGAATTTACAAGAAGAAAAGATTAAATCTTGGGTACGTGCTGGTGGCGTATTAATTACCCTTGGCGATGCCGTAGAATGGGCTTCTGCAAAAGGACTTACTCCTCTGAAAACCAAGGCAATACCTGCCGATAGTGCTATGTCAAGACCGTATGTTTTGGCAGATAAATATCGTGGTGCTCAGCAAATTGGTGGTGCAATTTTCCAAGTAAAAATTGATGCAACTCACCCACTTTTTTACGGTTATAAAGAGCCAACGCTGAGTGTTTTCAAAGACAAAAATTCATTTTATGAAAAAGTGAAAGACCCTTATAATGTGCCAGCTATTTACACGTCTGACCCTTTGGTGAGTGGGTATATTTCGACAAAAAATCAAAAATTGCTAAAGAATTCGCCAGCCGTAGTTGCCACAGCGTACGGAGGAGGAAAAGTAATTGCCTTGGTGGATAATCCCAATTTCAGGGCATTTTGGTACGGGACAAATAAGTTATTTTTGAATGCGATTTTCTTCGGCTCAAATATTTTGTCTAATCCAAGAGGTGGCGGAGAGGATTGAGGGATTTGAAATTTATTTACGCTCGCCTCAAACTCCGATTTGGGGCGAGTAATAACGGCTTTTCGTCTTTGATGCTTTAGATTGAAAAAATGCGTTGCAAACGCAACACCAGTCCACCTCGATTTATAATTAGAGCAAATGCTTTAGTGCAAGCGTGTAAATAGCAAAATAAAAAAATAAAATAAATGTTGGCATTTTTGTTAAAATTATGAAAATATCAATATTTTTGTATATGACAATATTAAGAGTTGTTAGTGTAATCTCATTATTTTATCCAAAAACATACTAATTTAAAATGAAAAAAAGTCTCCAATTAATGGCACTCGTTGCCATATCTTATGCAATTGTATCATGTTCTGATGTTTCTTTGGACAACTCAGATAATGCTCTCAATGCTCTTAATAAATCTGCCAGAACAGCTGGTCATGATCGTGGATGTGCTTCTATGGATGTTTTAGAAGAAAATATGAAAGAAGACCCAAGTCTAAAGGGTAAAATGGATGATGTAGAAAAACATACCAAAGATTTTGAAAAGAAAATGAAAGGGAGTCGTGTAGGTGCTACGGGTACGCTTACAATTCCTGTTGTAGTGAATGTAATTTATAGTAATGCTAATGAAAATATTAGTGCTGCCCAGATTCAATCTCAAATTGATGTTTTGAATCAAGATTTTAGTGGTACAAATACTGATGCTAACTTAGTGCCAAGTGCATTTTCTTCGGTTTTTTCAAATATGGAAATCCAATTTACCTTATCTTCTGTTGTTCGTAAAGCAAGCAATAAAACTTCTTGGGGAACAAGAGATGCCATGAAAAACTCAAAGAAAGGTGGCATAGATGCAACCACTCCGACAACAAAACTTAATCTTTGGGTTTGTAATATTGGTGGTGGTATTTTGGGTTATGCACAGTTTCCAGGAGGTAGTGCAGCAACTGATGGGGTTGTAATTGGACCACAATATTTTGGAAATACAGGTTACGTATCTGCTCCTTATAACAAAGGTAGAACGGCTACTCATGAGGTTGGTCACTGGTTAAATTTACGCCATATTTGGGGTGATGCTTCTTGTGGAAATGACCAAGTTTCTGATACGCCAACTCAGCAAACTGCCAATTATGGTTGCCCAGCTTTTCCTCGTGTAACTTGTAGCAATGGACCAAACGGGGATATGTTCATGAACTACATGGATTATACGGATGATGCCTGTATGTATATGTTTTCGGGTGGTCAAAAAACTCGTTCAAGAGCAATTTTTGCATTAGGTGGCTCAAGAGCAAGTTTCAATCCATAGGTTTTCTGATTCTACTATGGCATTTTAAATTGCCATAGTAGAATTAACTATTTTCAAAACAATTGTCTTCTACCTATAAACATTCCCTACCGTAATTCCTTTCCAATCATCTGTACGAAATGGGCAAACTGGTAATCCATTGACACTGAATAAATTAGCATCAATTGGGGCATTAGACCAAGCGTATCTTACTGCAACAGGTTTTGTCACTTTTGGGTGGTTCACTACTATTTTATCGCCCATAATCTGAGCCTGAGCAAAGTAAAATTTCTTATCTTCTCCAGCAATTTCAAAGCCTTTCAGATAACCATATTTATCTTTTACCATAAAACCAGCCCCAACATGACTAAAAGAAATTGTGGCTTTTGAATCTTGAAAAACAACCAATTGATACATCGGACTCGAATACTCAATGTCCTGATTATAAGTGAGTTTCAAGGCATTTAATGCTAATCTGTCTCCTACATCTTTCTTATTTGTTGGGTGAATATCAAACTGATTACCAATATCCGTTGTAACAGCCATACCTGTTTTAGGCACTTTCAAAGTCATTGTTTGGGCTTCTCTGAGTTCCGCCCAATTGCTGCCCGAATTACTGTCGTTTAAATCACCATAAGTTGATAGTTGGACGAAGTAAAAAGGGAATTCATCTCCCCATTTTTGTCTCCAGTTTTTGATAAGCAAAGGGAAAGATTCCCGATATTGATACGCCCTACCTGCATTGGTTTCGCCCTGATACCAGATTACGCCCTTCATACCAAACTGTATAATTGGGGCAATCATACTATTATAAATTGTTGTGCCTACATTATTGTTGAGATGAGCAAAAGTGTAGGGGTCTTCCCACGAAGGAACAATGTGCCAGCTTTCTTCAAGTAAAGAACGTTTTTGCTGAGCAGTTTTCAAGAAAAAATCATAACTCTCCCCGTTCAAACCCAATCCATACCAAGCAGGATTTATTAATTTACTAATTTTGACGATTAAAGTATTCTGCCCTTTTTGCCAAGTACCAGCAGGAATTTCCAAAATCCTTGTGCCAGATTTTTTACTTTTTTCAATTAATTTTCCATTGATAAAAATGCTACATTCATTGTCATTTTCGCCAATACTGAGGGTTGTATTTTGAGTAGTTTCTTCTTCGGAAAGTTGGATTTTTTTCATCAAAAACGCCTTTCCACGGAAGCCCCAACCGCCACTCCATTCATAAGAACCAGGCAAATAAAAAGTTGGAAATTTATCAGTATCGTATTTACCTGCGAGCAAATCAGATTCTTTAAACTCTGATTTTGAAGGAGTTATACCATTTTTATGTACTTGTTCTTCTAATTTTTTCTCCCAAATTTTAGCATCTTCTTCCCAATTTTTTGGCATTATTTGGGGGTATTCCTTCAAAACCTCAGAGGCACTCATAGCATCTTTACTAATCCAGCCTTCTACCTGAGACCCACCCCAAGACGAATGCAAAAGCCCAATAGGAACTTTGAGTTTTTGGGTAAGATTTTTGGCAAAAAAGTAACCAACTGCCGTAAAATCACCTGCGTTCTGAGGAGTACAAATTTTCCATTCTCCTTTGGCAAAATTGTCTTGTAACTCAAACGAAACTTCACGAGGAACTTCAAAATGGCGAATCGTTGGAAAATCTGCCAATGGTATTTCGGTAGCTGCATTGTCTGCGGCCCTCAGCGACCATTCCATATTGGATTGCCCCGAGCAAACCCAAACATCACCCATCAAAATATCAGATAGTTTCAGCGTGCTGCCTTTAGTTTTGATGGACATTTCGTGTGGACCACCAGCTTCCATGGCATCCATTGTCACGAGCCACTTTCCCGTAGTTTTATCGGCAGTTGTTTTCTTGATTTTTCCATTAAAAAGTACCTCCACAGTTTCCCCATTTTTTGCCCAACCCCAAATATTAATAGGTTTTTGCCGTTGTAAAACGATATGATCAGAAAAAATCTGAGCCAATTTTAATTGAGCATAAGTATTTGATGATGAGATAATTACAAAAAATAAAACGATAAATCTCAGACGAGTTGACATATTTTGGAAGGTTTTAGTTTTGTGAAAATGGTAAGGTTCACTCAAAATCAAATATAAAAAAAATGTCTCATAATCTTATATGGTACTTTGGGTTTAAAACAAATCGTTTTACAATTTTCAATTCCCCAAAACCAAAGAGTTGTTTTTACAGTTAATTTTGTGTGAAATTATTTATCGCTGACCCCGATTTCAAATCGGGTGTCGTATGGTATTGCGACTGTGTCGCAGCTTAGAATAAAGTGCGTTGTAAACGCAAAACCAGAGCAAAACAGAAAGCATTAAAAGTTTCTTTGCCACAAATTACTCAAACTTTTCGGGTTTGGGCGGTTTGTGGCTTGTGTCGTTGTAGCACGGGATTGTATCGCACAACGTTTGTCCCGTGAGTAAAAATCCAAATTTAATTTATGCTTGTAAAAGATTTTCTAAAATTGTATCGTGAAGACGGACTCGTGCAGACGATTGCAGAACGCCTGAAATCCACTAAAAATCATCCTCACCTACAAGTGAAAGGTTTATTGGGTAGCCTTGACACCGTTTTGGCAGCAGCTACTTATCTGATAAATCCCTCACAGACACACCTTTACGTACTTTCTGACCGTGAAGAAGCAGCTTATTTCCTGAGCGATTTACAAAATCTTTTGGGCGATGATGCCGCCGAACTTTTTCCGATGTCTTACAAAAAAGCTTATCAATACGAAGAAATTGATAATGCAAACGTACTGATGCGAGCAGAAGTGCTAAGCAAACTCAACAATAATAAAGGCGATGGAATGCTGATTGTGAGTTATCCAGAAGCCCTTTCCGAAAAAGTAATTAACCGTCGTTCTTTGCTGAAAAATACTTTTTCTATTTCTGTTGGGGAGAAGTTGGACACGAACTTCATGGCAGAAATTTTGACCAATTATGATTTCGAGAAAACGGATTTTGTCTATGAGGCAGGGCAATATTCTGTCAGGGGAGGAATTGTGGATGTCTTCAGTTATGCCAATGATGTGCCGTATAGAATTGATTTGTTCGGAGATGAAGTAGAGAGTATCAGAACCTTTGACCCAGAATCTCAACTTTCGATTGAATCCGTTTCCAGAATCAATATTATTCCTGATGTTCAGACCAAACTGATTCAGGAATCTCGTGAACCATTTTTGAGTTTTTTTCCTGAAAATGCCCGTCTGTGGTTCAAGGACGTAGATTTGACTTTGGAAGTTGTAGAAAAATGTTTTGAGGGCGTAGAGAAAAACTTACAAGAAATCCTTGCGAGAAGCGGTGGAATTAAAGTAGTGAGTGACCCTAATCAATTATTTGAAACCCGCAAAAGTTTCTTGAATTTGATTAAAGAATTTGGTACAGTTGAGTTCGGAAAGAGATTTTATAAGCCTTTCCAAAAAACAAAAAATACTGAAAACGAAAATACTACCGAGGATTACCAGTTTAAATGGGAAGCCAAAGCTCAACCGTCGTTTAATAAGGATTTTAAAAGGTTGGCAGATATTCTGCGAGAGAATCAGACTTTCAATTTTGTGAGTGTTATTTCGGCAGAATCGCCCCGTCAGTTAGAGCGTTTGGCTACGATTTTTGAAGAAATTGATTCTCATGTGCGTTTTCAGCCAATGAATATTTCTTTGCGGGAAGGTTTCACTGACCAACAAGTAAAAATTGCTTGCTATACCGACCATCAGATTTTTGACAGATTTCATCGTTATAAAGAAAAAAGTAAATATTCTAAATCTAAAGCTCTGACTTTGAAAGAGTTACGTTCCTTACAAGTTGGCGATTACGTTACCCACGTGGACTACGGAATCGGGCGTTTTGCGGGAATGGACAAAGTAAAAATTGGAGATGGAGAACAAGAAATTATCCGATTAATCTATCGGGACGATGATGTTTTGATGATTTCAGTACAATCACTTCATAAAATTGCTAAATATTCTGGCAAAGAAGGTGGTCCGCCCACGATGTCAAAATTAGGGTCACAGGATTGGGATAATAAGAAATCCAGGGTCAAGAAACAGGTAAAAGATATTGCCAAAGAATTGATTGCCCTTTATGCCAAACGGCGGTCTGCTCATGGTTTTTCTTATTCGCCAGACAGTTTTATGCAGGCAGAATTGGAGTCATCTTTTATTTATGAAGACACCCCAGACCAAGCAAAAGCCACCGCAGATGTGAAGGTAGATATGGAAAAACCCAATCCAATGGACAGGTTGGTTTGTGGTGATGTAGGTTTTGGTAAAACCGAAGTTGCGATTCGGGCGGCATTCAAAGCCGTAGCGGATTCTAAACAAGTGGCGGTTTTAGTGCCAACTACGATTTTGGCAATGCAACATTTCAGAACTTTCCGTGACAGACTCGAAAAATTCCCTTGTCGGGTCGAATATATCAATCGTTTCAAGTCTGATAAACAAATCAAAGAAACCCTCAAAAGAGTCGCCAATGGGCAGACTGATATTCTGATTGGCACGCACAGAATTGTCAATAAAGATGTGATTTTCAAAGACTTAGGTCTAATGATTATTGATGAAGAGCAGAAATTTGGCGTAAAAATCAAAGACCGATTAAAAGAAATGAGAGTCAATGTTGACGTACTAACGCTGACAGCAACGCCTATTCCGAGAACATTACATTTTTCATTGATGGGAGCGAGAGATTTATCAATTATTGCTACGCCACCACCCAACCGCCAACCTGTAACTACGGAATTACAGGTTTTCAACGAAATTCTTTTGCGTGACGCCGTTAGTTATGAACTCAAACGTGGCGGACAAGTTTATTTTGTGCATAATCGGGTTTCGGAATTAGAATCAATCGGAAGTCAGATTATGCGATTAGTCCCTGATGCTAAAATTGGAGTAGCCCATGGACAAATGGACGGCGACAAATTGGAAAAAGTAATGATGAATTTCATAGAAGGGCATTACGATGTTTTGGTTTCAACAAATATCATTGAATCTGGTTTGGATATTCCGAATGCCAATACCATTTTTATCAACCATGCCAATCACTTCGGGCTTTCGGATTTACACCAAATGCGTGGGCGTGTGGGGCGTTCAAACAAAAAAGCATTTTGCTATTTATTGACCCCACAATTATCATTACTGACTACGGACGCCCGCAAACGCCTGAGTGCCTTAGAAGAATTTACCGATTTGGGCGATGGATTCAAAGTTGCGATGCGAGATTTGGATATTCGAGGAGCAGGAAACCTCTTGGGAGCAGAACAGAGTGGTTTTATCAATGATTTAGGCTATGAATTGTACCATAAAATTTTGGATGAAGCCGTTCAGGAACTGAAAGAGACAGAGTTTAAAGAATTATTTGAAACCAATCTGACCGAAATTGTTGAAAAACTGAATATAGATTGTCAGATAGAAACGGATTTATCACTTCTGATTCCGAACCAATATGTGTCGAGTATCTCTGAAAGGCTTTCACTTTATACCAAATTAGATGACATCAAGGACGAAGTGGAACTGGAAGAATTTCAGAAAACAATTCGAGACCGATTCGGACCAATTCCGTCCGAAGTAGAAGATTTGGTAAAAATTGTGCGGATTCGTTGGTCGGCAGAATCATTAGGAATAGAAAAAATTATCTTCAAGAACAATAATTTGAAATTTTACTTCGTTTCTGGAGAGAATGAAAAGTATTATAAATCAGATGTTTTTGGCAAGATTATTGAGTATGTTCGGTTAAATTCACGAAAGTGCATCCTCAAAGAAACAAAAGGGAAATTAGTCCTCAGTTTCGATAAAATCATCTCAATTCCCGAAATACAAGATATTTTAAGGACAATTGAAGGTTGATTTGCAAGATTCCCGCCAAATTTTGCTCTGAAAATAGTAACTTTGTCATTCTGTAAGTGATTAAGACTTGGATTTTCAAAGCCATTCACTTCATTATTTTGAGCAATTTCAGATAAAAATTAAATAAAAAATGAGATTATCATTAAAATCAGTAGCTATTTTATTGGCAGGAGTTGCCATTGTGAGTAGTTGTTCAAAAGGTAAAAAACATACAAGTTTGGACCCTGGAAAAAGTAGTAATGCCACAGGTATTGCCTACAATAAAAAAGGTGGTTTTCAGGTAAAGTCTTTCAAAGGGCAACCAACTGGACCAAACTTAGTTTTCATCGAAGGCGGTCGTTTCACGATGGGTGCTTTAGAAGAAGATGTAGTTAATAGCCGTGACAACTTGGAGAGAACCGTTTCTGTTCAGTCATTTTATATGGACGAAACTGAAATCGCCAATATCAATTACTTAGAATATTTGAATGCTATCCAAAAAGATTCATCTCAGGAATTCTATGAGTCAACTTTGCCAGATACAACAGTTTGGAAAAATGAATTAGCTTTCAATGATTCTTACGTAGAGCAATATTTACGTTACCCAGGTTTCCGTATGTATCCGTTAGTGGGTGTGTCTTGGACTCAGGCAAATGACTACTGTTCTTGGAGAACCGCCGCAGTCAATACTAACTTAGCAATGCAAAATGCTAAAAAAGGAAGTAAAGGTGGTGATAAAAAGACAGCTTCAAAAGGTAAAAAAGGTGCTGCCGAAAAAGGTAGTGCAGAGAAAGTTGCCGCTAAGCCTGTAGCTGTACCCAATCAACGTTTAGCGATTGAATCAGGAATTGTATTACCGAACTACCGCCTACCAACAGAGGCTGAATGGGAATATGCAGCAAAAGCAATGATTGGTACTCAGTACGAAGACGAAAATCAGACGAATCAAAGAATTTATCCTTGGGATGGTCCTTCGATGCGTAATCCTCGTAACGGAAGACACAAAGGAGAAATGTTAGCAAATTACAAGCGTGGTCGTGGTGACTTTGCGGGTATTGCAGGAAAATCAAATGATGGTGCAATTATTACACAAGAGGTTTATAAATATCCAGCCAATGACTTTGGTCTTTATAACATGGCAGGAAACGTAAACGAATGGGTTATGGATTTGTATCGCCCATTGTCTTATGGTGACTTCAGTGACTTGAACCCAGTGCGTCGTAGTGATTTCTTAGATAAAGAAAATAACTATGATAAGAAAAACAATAACTCATTGATAGACAATAAAGTACGTGTTTTCAAAGGCGGTGCTTGGTCAGATGTAGCTTATTGGTTATCACCAGGAACACGTCGTTTCTTAGATCAAGATTCGGCAACTTCAACAATTGGTTTTAGATGTGCCATGATTCGTGCTGGTACTAACAAATAGTAATAGACTTCCTGCGAAAGTGTTTTAAGTCGAAAAACAGCACCTTTTCGGCTACAAATCAAGAAAATTTTTCAACCGTAGCTCTGCTATGCTTTCAAAATTTTCCTAATTTTCGCTCGAAAATTTACTATTTTTCAATCATAAAACACTTTCGCAGGAAGTCTATTCTTTAATCTTTAAAATCATGAAAAAGTACATCTTAATACTCTTCATTTCCTTATTCATGTTGCCCGACACTGAGGCAGCATCCGTTTCTGTTTCGACAAAGACGATGATTTCGGAAACTGTTTTAGATTCAAAAGTTGTGATTAAACGCCGAAGAAAAAAAGGATTTCTTTGGGGACTTTTCAAGAAAAAAGATTGTGGTTGTCCTAAGCATTAAAATATAAAAAAGCCCCTTTGGAAAATCCAGAGGGGCTTTTTTTGTTGAAAAATAAATGCTACGCTAAAGCCATCAAGGCTCTTTTGGCAAAGACTTTTGCTAAATGCACACGGTATTCTTCCGAAGCATAATGGTCACTCATGATGTCCTGACCTTTGGCAGTGTCACTTACAGCATGATTGATGTTTTCAGCAGTGAGGGTTTTTCCGCTAATGGCATTTTCAATTCCTGTGTCTCTGAAAGCTGCATCTGCTACGCCCGAAAACGCAACACGAGTTTCTCCCGAAGGTTCACGCATGGCTGCACAACCAACCAATGCAAACCTTGAAGCAGGCTGTACAAATTTCTGATATGTCGATTTTGTACCTTTTGCAGGAATCGGGAATCGGATTTCAGTAATGATTTCGTCTGATGCTAAGGCAGTTGAGAAAAATCCTGTGAAAAAATCTGCTGCATTCAGCGTTCTTTCTCCCCCAGAACCTTCTAAAACTACTTTTGCATTTGACACCAAAACCAAAGCAGGCCAGTCTGCGGATGGGTCTGCATGGGCAAGGCTTCCGCCCAATGTTCCTTTGTTTCGTACTTGGACATCTCCGATTGCCCCTGCTCCTTCTGCAAGAATTGAAAGATGTTCTTTCACAATGTCAGAAGAAGCAATTTCTTGGTGAGTAGTTGTTGAACCAATCACCAACTCTTTACCCGAAACTTTGATTCCTTTCAAAGATGCAATTCTGGCAATATCAACCAACATTTCGGGCTGATTGAGGCGGAGTTTCAGGGCTGGCACTAAGCTGTGTCCACCAGAAAGTACTTTCGCATTTCCGTCTGCCAATAGTTCAATGGCTGCTTTTACGGATCTTGCTCTTTTATATTCAAATGATGCTGGTATCATATTTTTTTAAATTTAAAGTTGAGAGTTGAAGGTTTAAATTTGAGATTTTCTTGAACTTTAGACTTTTTACGCTCAACTACTTTACAATTTTTACTACTGCATTGCACGCCAAACACGTTCTGGAGTTAGGGGCATTAAAATATCCTTAACTTGGTGACCACCAGACCATAAAGCATCAATTACAGCATTAACTACGGCAGGCGTTGAGCCTATGCAACCTGCTTCACCAGCACCTTTTACTCCCAAAGGATTATGTGGGCATGGCGTTACGGTTCTGTCAATTTCAAACATAGGTAAATCGTCGGCACGAGGCATACAATAATCCATGTACGAACCATTGATGAGCTGTCCGTTGTCGTCATAAATTGCTCCTTCAAACAAAGCCTGTCCGATTCCTTGTGCCAAACCTCCATGAATTTGTCCATCAACAATCATTGGATTAATGACATTCCCGACATCATCAACTGCCAGAAAACGCTTCAATTTTACCTTACCAGTTTCAGGGTCAATTTCCACTACTGCAATGTGGCAACCAAATGGGTAGGTAAAATTGGCGGGGTCATAGAAAGAAGAAAAATCTAAGCCTGGTTCAAGTCCTTCTGGATAAACGTGTGGTACATAGGCAGTTAGCGAGACATCTCCGAAACTAATAGATTTATCTGTACCTTTCACTGTCCATTTACCTTCATTAAATTCAAGGTCGTCAATGTTTGCTTCTAATTTGTGAGCGGCTATTTTTGCCCCTTTTTCCAAAATTTTATCAATACTTTTCATGATAGCACTACCGCCTACCGCCAAAGACCGAGAACCATACGTTCCCATACCAAAAGCTACGGTGTCAGAATCACCATGAATCAGTTCAACATCTTCCATCGGGATGCCAAATTTATCGGCAACAATTTGCACAAAAGTAGTTTCATGCCCTTGTCCGTGCGAATGTGAACCTGTATAAACGCTCACTTTACCCGTTGGCTGAACTCGTACTTGTGCAGACTCGTACAAACCTGCCCTTGCCCCTAACGAACCTACTACCGCCGAAGGTGCAATTCCGCAGGCTTCTACATAAGTTGAAAAACCAACGCCTAAGAGTTTTCCGTTTTTGAGAGCCTCTTTTTGGTCTTCTCGAAACCCTTTATAATCAAGCATTTCGAGTCCTCTTTTTAGCACTCCTTCGTAATTTCCTGAATCATATTGGAGAGCGACCTGTGTCTGATAACCTGGTTGAGTAACACCGTCGAAGGGAGGAATAAAGTTTCTAAAACGTAGGTCAGCAGGGTCCATTCCCATTTCTAAAGCTCCTAAATCCATTAATCTTTCCAACAAATAAGTTGCCTCTGGACGACCAGCACCACGGTAGGCATCAACTGCATTAGTATGTGTAAAAACCCCTACTAAGTCAATATTTATTTTGGGTGTTGTATAAAGTCCTTGTAAAAGTGTCCCGTGCAAATATGTAGGAACGGCTGGGGCAAAAAGAGAAAGATATGCCCCTAAATTTGCATAAGTTTTTACCCTGAGAGCCATCACGTTACCGTCTTTGTCGAAACCCATTTCTGCTTTGGTCACGTGGTCACGCCCGTGGGCATCTGTCATAAATGCCTCTGAACGTTCTGAAGTCCATTTTACAGGTCTTTCAATTTGTTTGGATGCCCAAACCACCAATGCTTCTTCGGTATAATGGAAGATTTTAGAACCAAAACCACCACCTACGTCTGGTCCAACAACACGTACTTTATGCTCTGGAATTCCCAAAACAAAGGCACTCATCATCAATCGGATTAAGTGCGGATTTTGGGTTGATGTATAAAGTGTATATTTTTCGCTGGTAGTATCATAATGCCCAATGGCAACCCGTGGCTCTATCGCATTGGGGATAACTCTCTGATTGATAAAGTCTAAGGTCGTGACATGATGAGAAGCCGCAATAGCTGCATCAACTTCGTCACGGGGATTTCCGAGTGTCCAGTCAAAGGCAATATTGTTTGGGGCAACTTCTGGGTGAACAGGTGTTGCTCCTGCTTGGACAGCTTCAAAAGGATTTGAAATAGCATTTTTTACTTCATAATCAACCTCCACGGCGTCGGCAGCATCAGCAGCGATATTTCTATCTTCGGCAATAACTACCGCAACAGCATCTCCCAAATGTTTAATGGTGTCACCCGTACCAACCAATAATGGATGCGACGGTTCTTTCATGGTTGTGCCGTCTTTAAAATTGACTTGCCAGCCACAAGGAACTCCATTGATACCTGCATTACGAATATCATCTCCTGTAAAAACAGCAACCACTCCTTCTATGGCAAGAGCAGCAGAAATATCAATTTTTTTGACTAATGCGTGGGCATAAGGGCTACGCACAATATGAGCGTAGGTTTGCTGGGGCAATACCATATCGTCGGTATATTTTCCTTTGCCCGTAATAAAGCGTTTGTCTTCGACTCGCTTGATGGATTTACCAATATATCTATTACTCATTTTTTCAAAGTTTTATTGTTTACACGTTACTTAAACTTCAACTGCCATTTTTTCAGCAGCGTATTGTACTGCCCTTACAATGTTATGGTAACCTGTACAACGACAGAAGTTTCCTTCTAAAGCATGACGAATTTCGTCTTCGGTTGGGTTCGGGTTTTTACTCAATAAATCTGCCGAGGACATAATCATACCTGGGGTACAGAACCCGCACTGTAATCCATGGCATTCCTTGAAGCCCTCCTGGAGCGGGTGCATATCACTACCTTTTGCCATGCCTTCAATCGTCGTGATTTCGCAATCATCTGCTTGTACAGCCAACATGGTACAAGATTTTGCGGCAATACCATCCACATGAATCGTACACGCACCACAGGAACTGGTGTCGCAACCTACGTGTGTACCCGTAAGCAAGAGAGTATCTCTCAGATAATGCACCAAAAGGGTTCGGGGTTCTACGTCATGGCTGTATGCTTTTCCATTGACGGTAACATTAATTTTTACGCCCATAATTTTTGATTTTTAAAGGTAAATGAGTGTTTTAATTTTTTTGTAATGAAACTTTTAGGAGGGATTATAATTCGGAAAGTACTTTCGACATTCTTGATGGGTACTATTTTCTGTTACATCAAATTCAAGTGTAACTTGATGTATATTAACGTGTTTTGAGTGATGTTTAATGAATTGATTATTAGACATTTACCTATTTTTCATTCTTACTCATTGACCATCTTCAAATACTAATTTTGTAATTCTTCATCAAAATTACTAAAGAATTGCTTGGTCAAAGAATTAGCTACACCGCTCAACACCCGTTGACCCGTACGTGCCAAAAGTCCTGATAATCTGGCGTCACCATCAAAACTTAATTCTGTTTGGTTTCCTAAATCTTTGAGTATTATTTTGATGGCAGCATCTGCGTTTCCGATTTTACTGTTCTGAGAAACATTTAACGTAAATTCCTGATTATCAATAATTTCTGAAAGTGTAAGTCCGCCTGAAAACGAACCACTGACTGGACCTAACTTGATTTCTGAAACAGCATTATACTCATTTTCACCTATTTTTTCCAGACGAGAAATCCCAGGAACTATCTTTGCTAAAATTTCGGTATCCATCAACATTTTCCAAACTTGGGCAGTAGGTGCTTCCAGCGTGTGTGAGCCTGTGAGTTGCATGAGTTATTTTTGGGGTTGGTAAAGACGAATAGAAAATATAAAGTTTAGATGTAGCTACATATATTTTAGAAACATTATACGATTTTATTAAACTTTTTCCATATTTCAAAGTGAAATTTGTAAAAAGTTAAGAATATTAACTTATTGGCTTTCAGCCAAAAGCTAATTGTTAATTGCCAAGAAAATGAAAGAAATAAAAAATATTATTGACGCATTCCAAAAGGTTGATTTTTCCCAAAATCAAGTTGCTTTGGCTACAGTTGTTCGGGTAGAAGGGTCATCTTACAGACGTACAGGTGCAAGAATGTTAGTCATTGATAATGGCGAATGGATTGGCGGAATCAGTGGGGGCTGTTTGGAAGGTGATGCTCTGAAAAAAGCTCGTTTGGCAATTGCTAATAAGAAAGCTGCCATGATAACTTATGATACTTCGGACGACGACCCTTATCAAATAGGTGTGGGGTTGGGATGTAATGGCATTATTGATATTATCCTCAGTCCGATTGATGCAAAAGATGACCAAAACCCAATTTTAATGCTTGAACCATGCCTTGACGCTCGGACGATTAGCATTGCCATTACAGTGATTGGTTCAAAAGGTGAGACAGGTTTAGTTTTGGGCGAAGCCTTTCGTTTTGATGAGCATGGATTTAATAGAAATTGTATCATTGAAAGCCTAATTTTACCCAAAATCCAAGAAGTTTTAGCATCAGAAAAGTCTGTTTCTGAGACGATTGGCTTAGAAAATGGGGCTTCTGTCACTTTATTTTTTGAAGTAATTCCGCCTGCCATGCACTTGCTTGTACACGGTGGAAATTATGACATTTATTCGATGGTAAAAATTGCAAAAGAAATTGGCTGGAAGGTTTCTGTTTTTTGTAATCCTCAGAAAGTTCATGCTTCTCTCTTCAATTTGGCAGACCAAGTTTTAGCCAAAGATACCATAGTTCAGATTGACCGCCAGACGGCTGTAATTTTGATGGCACATGACTACGAAACTGATTTCGGAAATATGCGTAAGTATCTGAAAACCAGTATATCATACATCGGGATGTTAGGTCCAAAGAAACGAACTGATAAGATGTTTTTGAAGTTGAAAGAAGAAGGAAATCCAATTTCTGAAAATGATTTATCAAGAATTTATAGTCCCGTCGGGCTTGATATTGGGGCAAACACACCCGAAGAAATTGCCGTTTCTGTCATTGCTGAAATTAAATCTACGTTTTCTGGAAGAAGTGGTAATCGTCTGAAATTCAGAGAGAAACCAATTTATGAAGAATAAATAACGGGTAAGTTTGGAAATTTGAGTTAGGATTTCGGGTTAATGACTGTTATTTTCACAACTCCAAAGCATGATGCTCAATTAAAATTCAATATGGAAATAGAAAATATAACCCAAGAATGGGAAAGTTTATTAGATAAATTAGAAGAGATTTTTGACAAACGTCCTGCCGATTTGAATGCTGTTTTGTTCATGATTGGCGTGCAGGAATTAGGAAAAGGGCATCGGTTTTTCACGAAAGAAGAAAAACAAGACCTTATGCACATCGCCATTTGTAAAGTACTGAGTTACAGTGGCATATACGAACTTGAAGGTGTTGATCAAGACGGTTGGCCTCATTGGAAAGCCATAGAAAAACTGCCTTTTGTTAATATTTTAGAACAGGAAAAACTCTTGAAATCTCATGTTCTGGAGTATTTTGAGAAAGAGGTTTTTGTATAGACCTCTGACCCCCAGAAGGGGAAATTTCCAAAAATGGACTGGTCGGGAGACCAGCCACGGGGAGAAAAAAGTTCATAGCAAAACCCATTATTCAAAACTAAAAAATGAAAATTCTTACTTATAATGTTAATGGGATTCGCTCTGCAATTTCTAAGGGATTTGTTGAATGGCTGCGTGCCACCAATGCGGACATGGTTTGCTTGCAGGAAGTAAAAGCGGAAAAAGAAAATATTGATGCCTCAGTTTTTGAGGAATTGGGGTATCAAATCTATTGGCATTCTGCCGAAAAGAAGGGTTATAGTGGCGTTGCGATTCTTACAAAAGTTACGCCCAAGCACGTAGAAGTAGGCATGGGGATGGAAATTTATGACCGAGAAGGGCGTGTTTTACGCACTGATTTCGAGGATTTTTCGTTAATGTCTGTGTATATGCCTTCTGGTTCGAGTGGGGATGTTCGCCAAGAGTTTAAGATGCAATGGTTGGCTGATTTTGAGTTGTATATTAAAGAATTACGCAAGACTGTTCCTAATCTTATTATTTCGGGCGATTATAATATTTGTCACCAAGCAATTGATATTCATAACCCAAAATCTAATGTGAATAGCTCTGGTTTTTTGCCCGAAGAAAGAGACTGGATGGAGCAATTTTTGCAAAGTGGGTTTGTGGATTCTTTCCGTCATTTCAATAAAGAACCACATCATTATTCTTGGTGGAGTTTTAGGGCGGGTTCGAGAGACAAAAATTTAGGTTGGCGGATTGATTATCATTTAGCAACAGAAACACTTCGAGATAGATTAACTCGTTCGGTGATTTTGCCAGAAGCCAAGCATTCTGACCATTGTCCTGTTTTAGTGGAGATGGAATGATTTTTTGCATATTATTGATAATCAAATACTTACAAAATAAAATTGCATATCTATTGTAAACTTTACTCTAATGACCATAACTGACATTAACCAATTAGACCTCAATGGTACATATACTTATGCTGATTATTTGAAATGGCAATTTGATGAAACTATTGAGTTAATAAAAGGTAGAGTTTATCAAATGTTCCCTACACCTTTGAGATGTCATCAAGATATTTCTCGTGAAATTGTACATCCGATTTTCAATTATTTTTACAAAAAACCGTTTCGAGTTTATCATGCTCCTTTTGATGTTCGTTTTCCTGTTAATGGAGAAGAAGGCGAAGATGCGATTTACACAGTTGTTCAACCAGACATCTGTGTGATTTGTGATTTAGAAAAATTAGATGAAAAAGGTTGTTTGGGTTCGCCCGATATGATTGTTGAAATTCTTTCTCCTTCTACTGCCAAAAAAGACACGAACGAGAAGTATAATCTTTATGAAAGTGCGGGTGTGCGAGAATATTGGATTGTTTTTCCGAAGGAAAGATTCATTATGGTACACCTTTTGAATGATAAAGGTGTGTATGAATTAATCGGCAATTTTGAACCTAATGCCGATACACCAACCATTAAAGTTAATATCTTTCCAGATTTAGAATTGATTATGGAGGATATTTTTTCAATTTGAAATTACCAAGTTTTTTATGACAACTTCACCAATAGCTACTTTATTAATGCGGTTAGAGGAATACAAACGCAAGTTTTACCTCAACCGATTGATTAAAGGAACAATTTTCTCTCTGGCTGTTATCCTGACAGCCTTTTTGGTTTTTAATACCCTCGAATATTTTGGGCATTTTGGTACAACTTTTCGTGCCATTTTGTTCTTTACATTCTTGGCAGCTTTATTGATGTCCTTAATTTTTTGGGTCATAAAACCACTTCTTTTTTTATACGGAAATCAAAAACCGCTTTCTAATGAACAAGCTGCCGACCAAATCGGGAAGTTTTTTCCAGAGGTAAGCGATAAGTTGATTAATACACTCCAATTGTCCAAAACGATTGACAAAGACCAGAATGAATTGCTCTTGGCTTCAATTCGCCAAAAATCCGACCAATTGGGTTTTATCAAGTTTGCCGATGCCATTAAAATCAATGAAAATCGCAAATATGTCAAGTTTGCTGCCGTTCCTGCTATCCTGATTGCCATTGGATTGATTTTTTATCCTGCCTTTTTTACGAAACCTGCATCGAGGATTGTTGACTTTAAAAATGAGTACCAAGAAGAAGCTCCTTTTACGTTTTTATTAGAAAATAAAACCTTACAAGCCTTTAAGAATGAGGACTTTACCGTGAATCTTACGCTACAAGGCAATACCATTCCCGATGCTGTTTATATGCTCCATAATGATAGAAAATTGAAAATGGAGACCGCCGATAAAAAGCACTATACCTACACATTTAGTAAAGTTCAGCAAGGTTTTGATTTTCGTTTTGAAGCTGCTGGTTTCAAATCTGCTGAATATGACATTGAACTAATCAACCGTCCGTCTTTGGCATTTTTTGATGTAAATCTCAATTATCCTGCCTATTTGGGCAAGCCGAATGAGGCTATGAAAAATGTAGGAAATCTGACAGTACCAGAAGGGACGGTCATTGGTTGGGATTTTAATGTGACTGACACAGACTCGATTTTAATGAAATTTGAAGGTGATGTAAAAAGTTATCATGCCGAGAAAAAACTATTAGGCGGAGGTTTTGATTTGAGTCGTAGAGTAAAAGTTGGAGGTCAATATCAGGTTTTCTTGAAAAATCAATATGCTTCTAACAAGGATGGTATTAGTTTTTTCTTGAATGTTGTGCCTGATAAATTTCCGCAACTGAGTTTGGAACAATACAAAGATTCGACACTCTATAATTTTATGGTTTTGGGGGGAAATATTTCTGATGACTACGGGATTTCTCGCCTCGGAATTTTCTATAAGGTTTTACGTGAAGGCAAGGCGTCGGCTGCACCTTACCAGAATATCAACTTGGCAGTTAATCGTTCGCAGACAATTCAGAGTTTTTATCACCAATGGAATTTGGATAGTTTGAAACTAAATCCAGCCGATAAAATTGAGTATTATGTACAGGTTTGGGATAATGATGGCGTGAACGGAGCGAAGGCAACTCGCTCTAACACAATGAATTACACTGTGCCAGATAAGCGAGCCATCAACAAAGAAATTGATAATGCCATTGATAAAACAGAAGCACAATTAGACAAAACTTTAGAGAAAGCCCAGAAATTACGTAAAGAAATTGCGGCTTTAGAAAATCGTTTAAAAAACAAGAAAGACCTTGATTACAATGATAAAAAATTAGCCGAGGAACTCATCAAAAAGCGAGAGGAGTTGATGAATGAAATCAAGCAATTGCAACAACAAAATCAGGAATTGAACGAAAAGCAAAATCGTTTCAATGAGCAAAAGCCCGAAAACCAGCAAAAAATGGAGGCTTTACAAAAAATGATGAATGATTTGCTCGACCCAGAAGCTCAGAAATTATACGAAGAATTGAAAAAAATGATGGATCAGAATCAAGATGAAAAGATGCTGGAACAAATGGATAAACTTCGGAATAAAGAAAAAAATACGGAGAAAGAATTAGAACGTTTGCAGAAACTTTTCAAGAAAATGCAGTTAGACCAAAAAATGGATAAAGCTGTGAAAGACTTGGAAAAGTTAGCAGATAAAGAAGAAAAAGAGGCTGAGAAAAACGAGCAATTAGATAAAAAATCGGATGCCGACCAAAGCAAGAAAAAGGATGCTGAAGATGCAAAGAAAGAGCAAGATAAGCTCAAGAAAGAGATGGAGGACATCAAAAAGGAACTGAAAGATGCCGATGAGATGCAGAAGGAAATGAAGGAAGACCAAGAGCAGATGGACATGGGTAAAGAAGAGCAAGAGGACATCGAAAAGGAGCAAGAAGATAGTAAAAAAGAGATGAATAAGGGTGACAATAAGTCGGCGGCAGAGAAGCAAAAGAAGGCTGCCCGAAAGATGAGAAACCTTGCTCAGAAGCTCGCAGAGGCAAAAATGAAATCTGAAATGAAGCAAAATGAAGAGAACATGGACGACCTGCGGGATATTTTGGAAAACCTTGTTACGCTTTCTTTCGACCAAGAAAAATTGATGAAAGATTTCAGAGGAATGAATCCTTCTGACCCTCGTTTTGTAAAACTTTCGCAAGACCAACTCAAAATCCAAGACGATGCCAAGGTGATTGAGGACAGTCTGTACGCACTCTCGAAAAGGGTCATGCAAATTGAATCTTTCGTTACAAGGGAAATGGGTAATATGAAAACTTATATGGGTGAAGCCGTGAAGTTGATTAAAGATAGAAAATTAGGCATGACGACCTCAAAACAACAATTTGCGATGTCGTCGATGAATAATTTGGCATTGTTGCTTTCGGATGTGTTGAAACAAATGCAACAAAATCAGCAAATGATGATGTCTGGTTCTGGAAAAGGCAAAGGGAAGGGCAAAGGAAAAGAGAAAAGCATGGGCGAAAAACAGAAGGAACTCAACGACCAAATGAAACAAACCATGCAAAAAGGTGGACAAAAAGGCATGGGAGGACTCTCTGAGGAATTGGCAAAACTTGCCCAAGAACAAGGGCGTTTGCGAAGAATGTTGCAACAGTATTTAGACCAAAATAAGGGTAACGAAATGGGCAAAAAATTGGGCGACCAGATTCAGGATATGATGAAGAAAATGGAAGAAACCGAGACTGATTTGGTCAATAAGCGGATTACACCCGAAACAATGCGTCGTCAACAAGAATTGACAACCCGCCTTTTGGAGTCTGAAAAAGCCATGCAAGAACAAGAAGAGGAGCAGAAACGTAAGTCGGAGACGGCTCGCCAAAACTTTGAACGCAAAGCTCCTCCACAATTTCAGCAGTACGTTCGTGATAAACAAAAACAGACCGAATTACTAAGGACTGTACCGCCGAATTTGAATTCATATTACAAACGTCAAGTGGATAGTTATTTCAAGAAAATACAGTAGGTTAATTTGGAAATTTGGAAATTGGTTAATTTGAAAATTAAGTTTGTGGCTTCCAAATTATCAACAATTCAAACTTCAACAATTAATAAAAACCATGTCTTCAAGAGAAAATATTTTAGCAAAAATTGCTCAAAATCAGCCTCAATGGTCTGAATTACCTGATATTTCTGTATTAGGTAGTGAAGGTTTTGAAGTTGTTTCAAAATTTAAAGAAGTACTCGGAGGTATCGGTGGGCAGGTTATTGAGATTGAAAGTTACAAGGAAATCGTTGCGTTTATTAAAGATAATTTCAATGAAAATCAGCGTATTATTACTACAATTACAGAGTTGAGCCACGTTGCGAATAAATACTGGCAAGATGATGACCCGCATCGTTTAGCAAATGTAGAATTTGCAGTGATTGAAGGTCATTTTGGCGTTGCCGAGAATGGATCTATCTGGGTAACTGAAGATTTGATGGGGCAAAGAGTTGCTCCGTTTATTGCACAATATTTAGGTATCATTCTGAAAATCAATGAGATACTGCCAACTATGCACCAAGCGTACCAGCGTATTGCAGATGCTGATTATGGTTTCGGAACATTCATAGCAGGTCCTTCTAAAACAGCAGATATTGAACAATCATTAGTACTGGGAGCCCACGGAGCGAGGGGATTGACGGTGTTTTTAATGAAATAGCCAAGCCCAAAAACAAAGCCCTCTTGCCCCCAGAGGGGGAATTTAGTCTCAGCCAATTATTCGGCGATTTTATCCATGACTAAATTCCCTCTCTGGGGGTTAGGTGGCATCTAATTCTTCAAAATTTCAAATTCTACACGACGGTTGATTCCTTGGTTTTCTGGGGTATCGTTCGGTACTTTCGGACGAGTTTTTCCATAACCTTTTGCCGTAATTCTTTCTGCTTGGAGGTTTCTCGTGAGCAAGTATTTACGCACAACATCTGCACGCTCTTGCGAGAGACGATTGTTCACTTCATCCGTACCAACGTTGTCGGTATGACCACTGATTTCAATAAATACTTTAGGATTATCTTTCAAGAAATTACCTATCCTATTCAATTCTGGATATGATTCCGAACGAAGTATTGCCTTTCCGAATTCAAAGAAAATATTGTTCATAGGAATTTTAGCTCCATCTGCAACAGGAGTAACTGACAAATCTTTTCCTTCAACCTCTAAATATTTGCCCTTGATTTTAGACAAATCCATGTTCTGGGATGTTCCCAAAAAACCATCAGCTTTTGCGGTGATTCCGTAGTTTTTTCCGTAGGGTAACACGATTTTATATTGTCCTGTCACGGGGTCTGGCGTAGCTACACCCAATTCTTTTCCAGATGATAAATCTTCGTACGTGATTTTTGCGTTGGTTGGTACTTTGCCTGTTTTGGTATCAATTAGTTTACCTGTTACTAAAACCACAGGGTCAGATTTTGTGGGCGATGTTGGCGGAATATTCTTTGGCGGATTTACCGCAATTGCCAGTGAATCAGCAGGTTTTGTTTTTACTGGTGGTACCGTAGGACGGTCTAATTTTAGACGAAATATATCTTTTTTCCCTGCTGAATTTTTAGAAGATGTAAAATAAGCATAATCTCCTGCGGCGGCAATCGAATAATAAGCATCATAGTCTTCGGTATTGATGGGAGCTCCAATATTGATAGGTTCTGTCCAGTTTACCCAAGTATCATCTTTTCTTTTACAAACATAAATATCGTTTGAACCCAAACCACCTTCTCGGTTACTTGAAAAATAAAGCGTTTTTCCATCTGCCGCTAAAAACGGAGTCGTCTCGGTGGCATCTGTATTGATGTCTTCTCCGAGGTTCATGGGTTCTGTCCATGTGCCATCATCTTCCAAGAAAGAAGCATAAATATCGTCTTCGTCTGAATTCTTTTTTTCTGCAAAAGACATCATGATTACCTTGCCATTATTCGACAAATAGCCAAATTCATTTTTCCCACGACTCAGTTTTTCATATTTAGGAATATCTATTTTCTGTGGAATGCTCCAACCGTTTTCTGTCTTTTTTGACATCGAAAAACCACGAGTTTCGTACTGTCCGTTCACGTAAGCCCCTTTTACGAGTATTGTCTGTCCATCTGGTGACACACTGTAAATCAAATTATATTGGTCACGATTCAGAGATTCTGGCATACGGCGTGCGGTTGTCCATGCACCCATAGTGCTTTCAGAAAACCAAATATCTTGCGAACCAGCAATTTGGTCTGTTCCACTTACTCCGTATTTATTTTGAGGATGGTTTTTTCTGACAAAAAAGAGTGTTTTGCTATCGGGTGCCATCACTGGGCAGAGTTCAGAATACTCAGAATTAATAGCTGTTCCAAGAGATTCTGGAACATTTTGAGCCACTGAAATGTATGAAAATAGTGTTAGACAATTAGCAAAAAGGAAATTTCTGTTCATGACGGAAGATTTATTGTAGCGATTTTCAAAGTAAACGAAATTTTTGAGGATAGATTGTAATCCTAACCTCTCCCTATCCACTTCCCCACTACTTCTCCCTGTGGAATATAGTTACTGAGTTTTTCCATTAAACCTTTTGGCGAAGCATCCACAACAAACATATTGAGATTGACATCCTTCAAAAAGCCCTCAGTGACCATTTTCTGAATCATTTTTAGTAAATCATCAAAAAATCCATTTACATTCAAGATACCTATTGGCATTTCGTGGAGTCCCAATTGTCGCCAAGTAAGGATTTCAAACAGTTCGTCCAATGTACCCCAACCGCCTGGCATGGCAATTACGGCATCAGACATTTCTGCCATGATTGCCTTACGTATGTGCATAGATTCCACAACATGAATTTCTGTTAAACCTTTGTGCTGTACCTCCCACGGTTCCATAAAAGATGGAATTACACCAACCACTTCGCCAGCATTAGCAAGAACGGCATCAGCAATTGTTCCCATTAAGCCAACACTACCGCCACCATAAATTAACTTTATACCACTTTCGGCAAAAATTCTCCCTAATTCTGTGGCATTTTGTTTATAGATTTCATTACCTCCACTTGAAGAACCGCAATAGACTAAGATATTTTTCATTGATTTGATTGTTTATTTTTTTAAAATTAGTGGGAAAATGGGGGATTGGCAAGAATGAATTTTAAATTCATTTAATCTAAATTCAGGCACTTGATAATCAGTTACTTATGACTTCAATCAGGTTTATTATAAATTTCTAATGTGTATTTCCGTTTAATAATTTTGGTAGATTTATTGAAAAAATTTGAGCTATTTTGTAAAATATTTCCACAAAAAGTCAATTTCATCAACATTACTTGAAGAGATAGTTCATAATTTTAAAATCAAAAAATAATCTACCATGAAAAAGAGAATTTTTACACTCGTTTCATTTCTAATGTTTTTTCTTTCTGCTCTTGATTCAAATGCTTCCCATTTTAGATTTGGTCACATAAGTTGGACAAGAACCCCAGGTACAAGAGATGTTACTTTCACTGTCACGACAGCTTGGAGGTATGATTACACAGACCCTGTTACTTTAACTTTTGGTGATGGAACATCCTCTGCCTCTTCGTACGGCACAGAAATCTTATATGTTCCAAACGAATATAGGGTATTTCAAGCTCAATTTACGCATACTTACAGCTCTGATGGTCCATTTACAGTTTCGTTCGGAAGTTGCTGTCGTATTTCAACACTTCAAAATGGAGCGGATGATAGCTATCTCTTTTCCACAATTGTATGTTTAGCTAATAATAATTTAGGTTCTCCTGCTTATTCACCTTCCTCTCCAGTAGTGATTGAGATGACGGCTGGTACATTAAACCAAATTCAATTAGCAACATCCGAACCTGACGGAAGCACTATTTCATATTCAACTACTGCAATACTTGGGGCAAATTATGTACCAACAATTGGTGGAAATGTTGCATCTGTAAGTTCTACGGGTTTGGTCTCTTGGAATACAACTGGAGCTACTGTTGGACACTTGTATCAAATGAAAGTTATCATGTCTGACGGATGTGCAAAGTCTGAAATAGATTTTATTATAAAGATTGTTGCCCCTTGTACCCCTACTGCAACAATTTCGGGGAGTCAAATTATAATTCAAGGAGCAAATGCGACTCTAAACTTAACTTTTACAGGGAGTTCTCCATGGACGTATCGTTTATCTGGGACAAATACTGACGTTACGACATCGGTTTCACCTACAACTATTACTATAACGCCTCCTTCCACAACAACTTATACGCTTACATCTGTGAGTAATAGTTGTGGAGCAGGTACAACATCTGGAAATGCAGAAGTTACAGTAGCATCTCCAATAGATTTGATAACCTGCCAACCGCTTGATGGTAACGTAACCGACCAGGTTGGGTATAATAATGGTTCTGTAATAACTAATGGTGGTAGTAACTCGTATGTAACGAATCGAAACGGAACGGCGAACTCAGCACTTTCAATTAGTAATGGTTCTTATGTTGAGTTTCCAGTTGCTGGTTTGCTAAATAATACATTCACACATTCGGTTTGGGTATCGCCTGCAAGTTTACCAGCAAATGGAAGTTATGCTTATGTTTTATCTGTTGGAGGAATTGGTTTATCACAGGATTTATACCTTGAAAACCAAGGGGGTGTAGTGAAATGGGTATTTACTTCTTCAACAACAAATGGTTATATTGATGTAAAATCACAAGGAGCAATTACAGTTGGACAGTGGTATCATTTAGCGATGGTTAGAACGGTGAATGAACTCCAGTTATATGTGGATGGTGTGCTTGCTCAAAGTGTTCCTGCCACAGGGTTATCATCACTTTATGCCTCATCTTCAGTAGTAAGAATCGGTACAAAAAGCTCAGGTTTGGTTTACTATTTCAATGGTAAGGTTGATGATGTGAGGTTGTACAAAGGAGGCATGAGTAGTTCAGATATAACGTCATTGTACAATACAACATTAAATTGCCCTACAATCACAGGTTCTCAACTTATTTCTTTAACCAATATTACAGATAATACACTTTGTAGAAATCAAGTAGCGACAGTAAGTTTTCAACAGAATGGCATAACAGCTGGTTCTACATATTCTGTTCAACTTTCAGATGCAAATGGTGGTTTTACCAACCCAACTACTATAGGTTCAGGAACAGCTTCACCAATTCAAGTTTCGATTCCGAATACTATAACCATAGCTGGAACTGGGTATCTTATCCGAGTCGTAAATGGTAACACTACAAGTTATAGCTCTCTGCCAGTTACAGTTTTACCAACTGTAACTGGTGTAATTACTGGTAC
>JAAFJL010000100.1 GCA_013298865.1 Cytophagales bacterium
TTTTACTAAAGCCACGGCTCTAAGTGAAACCTTTGCTTTGAAACCAATAGGTATCATATAGATTTAAAACAACAAATTGTATTTTTATCATTTTCCTAAAAATAGTCTAAATTAAAACCCAAATAATATTATTCCAAAAACTGCTTTTATTCATTGATTTACAATAAGTTAGCTTTAAAAATAGTAATTAAAATAACCAAATTATTTCTTCATTAATTTTTATTGTAAATAGAACTTTTCTAAGATATTCTCCGTACCTTTGCACCCTCAAATTTTGGACTTACAGGTTTTTATGATTGTGACTTTCAGCACTTTGATTCGTTAAAACCTACGAAGTTTATACTTACGATTTACAAATAAAAGAAATGGAAAGCATTAGAAACATTGCCATTATCGCTCACGTTGACCACGGTAAAACTACCCTTGTCGATAAAATCATACACGCATCAAAGTTATTTCGTGATAACCAAGAGTTCGGAGAATTAATCCTTGACAGCAATGATTTAGAGCGTGAAAGAGGCATTACAATCGTTTCAAAAAACGTGTCTGTACGCTATAAAGGTGTAAAAATTAATATTATTGATACCCCTGGTCACTCGGACTTTGGCGGTGAGGTAGAAAGAGTTTTGAAATTGGCTGATGGTGTTTGCCTTTTGGTGGATGCTTTTGAAGGTCCAATGCCACAAACTCGTTTCGTATTAGGAAAAGCAATCGACTTGGGTTTGAAGCCCATCGTGATTATTAATAAAGTTGACAAAGAAAACTGTCGCCCAGACGAAGTACATGAGCAAGTTTTTGACTTAATGTTCAACTTGGGAGCTACCGAAGACCAATTGGATTTTCCTACGCTTTATGGTTCTTCTAAACAAGGTTGGATGAGTACTGACTGGAAACGCAGAACCGAAGACATTACAGAATTATTGGATGTTGTGATTGCAAGTATTCCGCCAGCAGCAACTAACGAAGGTGTTCCACAGATGCAAATTACATCTTTGGATTATTCTTCTTTTGTAGGTCGTATTGCCATTGGTCGTGTTCACCGTGGAACTTTCAAAGAAGGTATGCAAGTAGCTTTGATGAAAGCAGATGGTTCTGTAAAAAGAATGAAAATCAAAGAACTTCAAGTTTTTGAAGGACTTGGTAGAGCTAAAGTTTCTGAGGTATCTTCTGGCGAAATTTGTGCTATGACGGGTATTGAAGATTTTGAAATTGGTGATACAATCACAGATTTTGAAAATCCAGAAGCATTACCACGTATTTCTATTGATGAACCAACAATGAATATGTTGTTCACTATCAATAACTCTCCATTCTACGGAAAAGAGGGTAAGTTTGTGACTTCCAGACACTTACGTGATAGACTTTATAAAGAAACTGAGAAAAATTTAGCATTAAGAGTAGTCCCTACTACTTCAGAAGATAAGTTTTTAGTGTATGGTCGTGGGATTCTTCACTTGTCAGTTTTGATTGAAACGATGCGTCGTGAAGGTTATGAATTACAAGTTGGTCAGCCACAAGTAATTTTCAAAGAAGGCGAAAACGGAGAACGTTTAGAGCCAATTGAAATCTTGGTTGTTGATGTACCAGAAGAATCAGCAGGTAAAGTAATTGAATTAGCTACACAAGGAAAAGGAGAATTGTTGATTATGGAGCCAAAAGGTGACTTGCAACATTTGGAATTCAATATTCCTTCTCGTGGATTGATTGGTATGCGTTCAAAAGTATTGACTGCAACTTACGGAGAGGCTATTATGGCTCACCGTTTCAAAGCCTACGAACCCTACAAAGGAGTAATTCCTGGGCGTATCAACGGCTCTTTGATTTCGATGAATTCGGGTGCAGCAACTCCTTATTCTATTGATAAATTGCAAGACCGTGGTGTATTTTTTATCGACCCAACTGAGGAAGTTTATACAGGTATGGTTATCGGTGAGCATAATCGCCAGAATGATATTGAAGTAAACGTTCAGACAGCGAAACAATTAACCAATATGCGTGCTTCGGGTACGGATAACAACGTTAGAATCGCTCCGAAATTGAACTTCTCTTTGGAAGAATCAATGGAATATATCCAAAAAGACGAGTATTTAGAAATTACGCCAAAATCAATCCGTATCCGTAAAATTTACCTCGAAGCAGGCGAGCGTAAGCGTATGGGACAGAAAACAGAAATGGTATAGGTTGAATAGCAAAAACCAATGAATGAGGAAATCGTAAAAACGTTTACATTAATTCTTATTCATAAAGTTCTAATAAATCCCCTTCGGTAATAATCGTTGGGGATTTTATTTTTTAGTGCCTCGATTTAACTCCTCATGGGTATTAGTAAAGGATAATATATCTGTTTTTATGTATTATCTTTATAGAAGTTTTCCAAGAAATTATCTAAAAATTCACACATAAATCAAAAGGAACATTTTCAATGTCTTATTATTTGATTATTACCTACCCACAAAATGGAACAAAAAAATGTTAGAATTGAAGTCATGAACTTTCTTGCCAAAAAGATGGAAACCATCATGACGGAATTCTTAATGCCAATCCACTCGAACTGGCAACCAACCGATTTTCTGCCAGATGCCAGTAAAGAAAGTTTTATGGACGAGGTAAAGATGCTTCAAGATTCTGCTAAAGAAATGTCTTATGACTATTGGGCGGTTTTGATTGGTGACACAATTACAGAAGAAGCCCTTCCTACGTATGAGGCTTGGTTGATGAGTGTTGAAGGCATACAATATAACGACCCAACTGGTTGGACTCGTTGGGTGAGAGGTTGGTCTGCTGAGGAAAATCGACATGGAGATTTATTGAATAAATATCTTTACTTGTCTGGAAAAGTGAATATGAGAGCCATGGAAACATCGGTACAGTATTTAATTGCAGACGGTTATGATATTGGTACAGCTTGTGATCCTTATAAAAGTTTTATTTATACGTCTTTTCAGGAATTAGCAACCAATGTTTCGCACAGAAGAACAGCAAGTCTTGCTAAGAAATATGGCAATACTCAACTTTCAAGAATTTGTGGACAAATTGCTGCCGATGAACTTCGTCATGCTAAAGCCTATAAATCATTTGTTTCTGAGATTTTTGAAATTGACCCTTCGCAAATGATGATTGCTTTTGGGGAAATGATGAAACATAAAATTGTAATGCCTGCCCATTTCTTGAAGGAATTGGACGGAACAAAACCAGGGTTGTTCGGACATTTTTCTGACGCTGCCCAAAGAATTGGTGTTTATACCACAGAAGATTATATCGACATCATGGAAGGTTTGTTGAAAGAATGGAAAATTGATACCATGACAGGTTTGGACGGTGCAGCTGAAAAAGCCCGTGATTATGTCATGAAACTCCCAGACCGTATGCGTAGAATTGCCGAAAGAATGAGAATCCCAGAATTAGAATATCAGTTTAGCTGGATAAACTAATTTTGAATTAAAAATGTAGAATTAGAAATTAAAAATGTAAGATTCTGATTTTTAGTATATTAACAGAAAAGAGCCTTTCTCAAATTTCAATTGAGAAAGGCTCTTTTTGTTATAAAATATTGATTATTAGGTACTTATTGAAAGTAATCATTCATTCTATCATTGAACTACCTACCAATTGCTACTTTCCTGAGAATCGTATCAATTACTTGTATTGTCGTGATACCGTCTGCTTCTGCTTCATAGTTTAGCATCATTCTGTGGTTTAGCACATCTGGAGCGATTTCTTTAATATCTTCTGGCAAAACATAATCTCTTTCATCCAAATATGCCAATACTTTTGCTGCCAAATTCAAACTGATTCCTGCACGGGGAGATGCCCCAAATTGTACGTATCGAGCTTCATCTTTTAGTCCATAATCGGCAGGTTTTCGAGTGGCAAAGATGAGTTCGATGATATATTTTTCGAGGGTTTCAGAAATGGTAATTTTATTGACTTCATCCTTAATAGTTAGTAAGTCTTTTTTGTTCAGAATCGCTTTGGGTTTATAGTTAAAATCCATGTTCGACATCCTACGCATCACCTCCAATTCATCCTCTTTATTGAGATAATCAATGTGAACTTTCAACATAAAACGGTCAACCTGAGCTTCTGGCAATGGAAATGTACCTTCTTGTTCAACTGGATTCTGAGTTGCCAATACTAAAAATGGACGGTCTAACTGAAAAGTAGTATCACCAATGGTCACTTGTTTCTCTTGCATGGCTTCCAACAGGGCAGACTGTACTTTTGCGGGAGCTCTGTTAATTTCATCGGCAAGGATGAGGTTAGAGAAAATAGGTCCTTTCTTTACCTCAAAATCGTTGGTCTTGGGGTTATAAATCATCGTCCCGACCAAGTCCGCAGGGAGGAGGTCAGGCGTGAACTGGATACGATGAAAATCAAGTTCAAGAACTTTTGCTAAAGTATTGATAGTTAAAGTCTTAGCAAGACCGGGAACGCCTTCCAAAAGAATATGCCCCCCCGTGAAAAGTCCTATCAATAGTCGGTTAGTGAGATCTCTTTGACCCACCACAACCTTACTCATTTCTTCGTAAACCTGATTAATTTTTTCCCTTGTACTCATAAAAATCGTGTGTTGAATTAGGGTTCTGGAAGACAATTTTAGTGAAAAATTGCCACAAAAGGGCATGAAACCCTGAAAATTGTGTAAACGGTTGAAAGTATTTTATGATTTTCTTGAAGTCGTCACAACCTTTTACCACAAAAGTGCGTCTTTGGGATATAAAGCAATTAGCTAACGGAGAAATGCAGACAATCCCTCGGACTCGAATCCGAGGGATTTGTTTTTCTTACCAACCCCAAACTCCGTCTTTGATTCTCCAGATATTCAGAGGGTTATCTGTTTTTAATTCATTGGGCAATAAACTTTCTGGAAAACCCTGAAAACTTACAGGACGCACAAAACGCTTGATGGCATCTGGACCAACAGAACTAAATCTACCGTCTGTCGATGCAGGAAATGGTCCACCGTGGTGCATGGCATAACAAACTTCTACGCCAGTTGGTACACCATTAAAAAGGAGTCTTCCTGTGATATTTTTTAAGGAATCAATAATGGATAAATTATCTAATAATTCTTCTTCGGTTGCCATTAAAGTTGCAGTTAATTGCCCTTCTAACTGACTAATTACTTCACTTAATTGCTCCAGATTTGAACATTTTACCACCAAAGAAAAAGGTCCAAAAACTTCTTGATGCAAAGCTGGATTTGCCAAAAATGTCGCTCCACTCACGGAGGCAATCGTAGGAACTGCTTGGATAATTCCAGATTTTTCAATCTTAGATTCCGCCTCAGTTTTCACACCATCTTGTGAAGAAACTACGGTTCTTTTTCCCTCATAATTCTGATAAATCCCTGCGTGGAGCATCGTGGCAGGTGATATTTGTTCAATTTCTTGCGAAAGAGTTGCGATAAACGTATCCAAATCTTTACCTTCAATACCTAAAATTAACCCAGGATTTGTACAGAATTGTCCAACGCCTAATGTAATTGAACCAGCATATTGTTTGGCAATTCCCTCAGCATTTTCTTGTAATTTTTGGGGCATCAAAACCACAGGATTGATACTGCCCATTTCTGAAAAAACAGGGATTGGTTCTGGGCGTTGGTTTGCCATGTCGAACAAGGCTTTCCCGCCAACAAAAGACCCCGTAAATGCTACTGCTTTCGTGTTGGGGTGGAGGACTAAAGTTTTACCAGCCTCAAAACCTTCGCCAGTTACGTGTCCGAATACGCCTTCTGGTAAACCCGAACGCTTTGCCGCTTTAGTGATTGCACCTGCTACCATTTCGGAGGTACGTGGGTGTGCAGGATGCCCCTTCACGACAACTGGACAGCCAGAAGCCAAAGCCGAAGCGGTGTCTCCACCCGCCGTAGAATACGCAAACGGGAAGTTACTCGCCCCAAAAACCACCACAGGACCAATAGGAACTAACATTTTTCTGAGGTCAACTTTGGGTAAAGGTTTACGGTCAGGGTCAGCAGAATCGAGGCGAGCTTCAACCCAAGAACCATCTTCGAGGAGGTCAGCGAACATTCTTAACTGCGAAGTAGTTCGTCCACGTTCGCCCAATAAACGAGCCTGTGGTAAGTTAGTTTCTTGGCTTGTGATTGTGATTAGTTCATCGCCAAGAGCTTCAATTTCTTCGGCAATAGTTCGTAAAAAAACCGCCTTGTGCAGACCAGAAAAATTACGATATGTTTTAAAAGCCTCGGCAGACCGAAGCATGATGTCATTGATTTGGGTTGAGTTCATTGGAGATTTTTAGCTGTCAAAGAAAATAGAATCTTATCTGTGGAGTGTATTTTGTTCAGTCTTCAAAATTAAGGATATTTTTACCATTGGCAAGTTTGGGAGCATAAAAAAGGCTGAACATTTGGAGTGTTCAGCCTTTTTTGATGAGTCATCTTTTTAATTAGTTTTGAAATCCACTCTGTGAAGAATAATAAACTTTGCCATTTTTATCAATAATAGTTGGTGAAGAAATAATTGACGCACTCGTTTTATAACTCCAGAGTTGCTTACCCGTATTGGCATCAAGAGAATATAAATTAGCATCCTTACACCCAAAAAATATTGCTCCGTTAGCAAAACAAGGACTTGAAGAAATAGAATTTCCTGCTTTGAAAATCCATTTTTGAACCCCAGTTTGAACATCAACAGCAACCATTTCTTTATCACTATTACCAATGTATAAAATGCCGTTTTTAACTAATGGACTAGATTCATAAGTGCTGAAATTGTCTCCGAACTCCCATTTTGCTTTACCAGTTATTGCATCAAAGGCGTACACAAATCTATCGGCTGCATATACTACCCCATCCACAACAGTTGGACTGGCATTCAAATATGAGCCTCCATATTTTAATTTAGAAGACCATTTAAGAACTCCAGTTTTTGCATCTATCGCTTCTAAGAATCTTCCTGCACAAACGTAAACAATATTATTCACAACTGCTGGGCTTGTTTCATCTGGTCCAGTTGGGGCATCCATTGTATATGTCCATAACGACTTACCAGTTGTGGCATCTACTGCGTGAAGGATTCCTTTACCACTCAAGTAACCACTTGTAAAAAAGACTATACCATTTTCTTCGCATACACTTGAGTAAATGCTTTCTTTTGTTGCATAAGTCCAGACTTGTTTTTTCGTATCTATATTCACACAGACAACGCTTTCGCTGTATGGAATATACATCAAGTTTTTAATCAACAATGGGGTATTTCCAATATAACCCCCAAAAAAATCTGTGTACGACCAAGTGTTTTTGCCAGAGATTAAATCATATCCCTGCATTTCATTATAGCCAGTGAAATAAACTAATCCATTTCCTACAAAAGGGCTTTTAATGTCTGCTCTTAAATTAACTTTATCTTTCCATTTCAATGTTCCTTTAACAGCATCAATTGCGAGAGCTTCTCCAACTTGATTTGCTATAAATACAGTAACATTATCATTCGGTGAAACTACCACCTCCTTCACCACCGTAACCGCATAAACCTGCGTCCCTGCATCTTCAGCCGTAACAGTGAAATTCAATGCTTTCGAGAAATCTACTACAGTTGCCGATGCTGGGTTTACAGTTGCTCTGTCTGAAAGTGTAATCGTTGGTTTTAATTTTGTCAAATCTGCCGTTGCTGGTACAGTTGCTGTGATTGTCTTGGTGGCTGGGTCAATTTTAGCAACTATGGCAGGAGAAAAATCTGCAAATGTGAAAGTTAAAATGTCTTTTCCAGAGAATTTTGTTCGGCTTACCATCACTTTATAATCTGCCTTTGTGCCGTCTTCTGCTGTTACAGAGTAAGTTACATCATTCGTGAAATCTTGTACCTTTCCAGAATCAGGAGAAACTTTGGCTTTTAATGAAACACTGATAGAAGGAATCAATTTTGTTACATCTGCCGTCGGGGGAACTACTGCCGTAATGCGTTTGGTAGTTTCATCAATTGTGGCTTGTACAACGGGATTAAACTGTGGAAAAGTCAATTTAGTAATTGCTTTAGCTGAACTTTTCGGAACTGTGGTGTCTTCTTTACAAGCAGAAAAAGTGAAAACTAAACCCAGTAGAATGAATAGTGCGAAATTTTTAAGCATAGTATTTGTTATTTAAAAGGGTGAAAATTAGATTATTACAAAGATAAAAACCTTATTGTGTAGTAAGAAATCATCATTGATAAAACTTTTGTAAACTTGAAAATATCTTATTTCTATAAATATTTTTTCAAAAAATTATTTGTACAGTGTATTTTAAAATTAAAGATTATTATTCTTTAAAATTGTTATTCATCAGAAATATAGTCTGATATTAAGTATTTTTTATAGAATATTTAGATTTTAATTCTAATGATGCCTTTTTTGAAATTTGCTTTTGAGGTTCAATAACTGTATTTTTGAATAATATTAAAACCAAAAAAACACAAACCATGAGCCAAAAGATTCAAGTTTTTGATACTACCCTTCGTGACGGAGAGCAAGTTCCAGGATGTCAGTTAAATACAGAAGAAAAATTACAAGTTGCGGAACAACTCGAACTACTGGGCGTGGACATTATTGAGGCTGGTTTCCCGATTTCATCTCCTGGCGATTTTCGTTCAGTTGAAGAAATCGCAAAGTTGGTTAAAAATGCAACCGTTTGTGGTTTGACACGTGCCAAAAAAGAAGATATTGATGCAGCAGCAGCAGCTTTGAAACACGCCAAATACCCAAGAATTCACACAGGTTTAGGGTCCTCGGATTCTCATATTGTACATAAATTTAATTCTACTCGTGAGGAGATGCTGGAGCGTGGCGTTTGGGCAGTAAAATATGCCAAATCGTTTGTAGAAGATGTAGAGTTTTTCGCTGAAGATGCTGGTCGTGCAGATTTAGAATACTTGGCAAAATTGACCGAGGCAGTAATCTCAGCAGGAGCAACAGTAGTGAATTTACCAGATACAACTGGTTATTTATTGCCAAATCAGATGTTTCAACGCATCAATTATTTGTTTGAAAACGTGCCAAATATCCACAAGGCAACGATTTCGATGCACAATCATAATGACTTAGGACTTGCCACTGCCAATACCATTGCAGGAATCCAAGCAGGTGCACGGCAGGTTGAGGTGACAATCAATGGAATTGGGGAACGTGCAGGTAATACCTCTTTGGAAGAAGTTGCAATGATTTTGAACATTCATAAAGATTTAGGTTTCCATACCAATATTAACGCCCAATATTTGTATCCATTCTCAACGATGGTTTCAAATCTCATGGGTATGCCCGTACAGGCAAACAAGGCAATTGTGGGGGCAAATGCCTTTGCACATTCATCAGGAATACATCAAGACGGTTTCTTGAAACATTCAGAAACATATGAAATTATGAAACCAGAAGATGTAGGCGTTCCTTCATCGGCAATTGTTCTGACATCTCGTTCGGGTCGTGCTGCCCTTCGTCACCGTTTACAATTGATTGGGTTTGATTTTGAAAAACCAGAATTGGATAAACTCTATACTCGTTTTTTATTGATGGCAGATGTGCGTAAACAATTGAATGATGAGGATTTGAAGGAGTTAGTGGGGTAAGGCATTATGACAGATGAAATAACCCAAAACATCCCCCAAACGTATTTTGAGATAGATAAGGCTACAAAAGATTGTGGTTTCACGATGTCTTCTGAAATAAAAACTTGCTCATTACTCAGAACACTTGCGGCATCAAAACCATCAAGTAAATTCTTGGAACTTGGTACAGGCACTGGACTTTCGACTGCTTGGATTCTTGATGGAATGGATAAAGATTCAACAATTGTTTCTTTTGATAATGACGAATCTCTTTTGAAAATTGCTCATACTTTTTTAGGAAATGATTGTCGATTAAATCTTGTAAAATCGGATGGTGAAGATTGGGTAAAAGCCAATGTTGGACACAAGTTTGATTATATTTTTGCCGATACATGGCATGGAAAATATCTACTTTTGGATGAAGTTTTAGCAATGTTAAACAAAGGTGGATTTTATATCATTGATGATATGCTCCCACAACCAAACTGGCCCGATGGACATCATCAAAAAGCCACTGACCTTGTGCAGTATTTAGAAAAAAGAGAGGACTTATTATTGGTAAAACAAGAATGGGCTTCTGGGATAATTGTGGCGGTAAAGAAATAAAAATTCCCTGCAATTTTATAAAATATTCGATTCATCAAAAAGCCGTTTCAGTAAATCTGGAATGGCTTTTTAAAATAAAATAATAACTATAAATATTATATATTTAATATAAATTAAAATTATATATATTTCAGATATTATTGAAATTAAAATAATTTGTATTTTTGACAGGAAAAATATAAATTTGGTAAACGTACTTTCCGCCACTGTACACAAACAGCTTAGCTTTTTTTGTGAAAATCTTAAATCTACTTTCTATCATCGTTCTGATGGTTTTATCTTTGGCTTGTAGTCCTGCGAGCCTCAAAAAATTATCAAAAAATCTGAAGCAATCACCTACTTTTTCTCAGCACCATACGGGTTTTGCCTTGTATGATTTAGCGGAACAAAAGATGGTTTTTGAACAAAATGCAGACCGTTATTTTACGCCTGCTTCCAACACAAAACTCCTTACTTTTTATGCAAGCCTGAAAACCATCGGGGATTCAATTCCAGCGATTCGGTATGTGGTTCGTGGTGATTCTTTGATTTTTTGGGGAACGGGTGACCCCTCATTTTTACATCCAGATTTACCAAAATCCAACGTTTATGATTTTCTGAAAAATAGAAAAGAAAAACTCTATTTTTCTGCTGATAATTTTAAAGGAAATGCCCTCGGCGAAGGCTGGTCTTGGGACGATTACAATGACTATTACTCTGCTGAAATTTCTCCGTTACCTTTATATGGGAATATCGTCAAATTTAGTGGAGGTCCTGATAGTCAATTGATTACGAAACCAAAGTTCTTCTCAGACAAAACGTATAATTGGTCAAATTCGGATAAAAATTATATTGTAAAAAGAGAACAACACAGTAATCTTTTTGCGATTCCGTCACTGCCACCAAAGCCTAATTTTGAGCAAGAAGTTCCCTATAAAACTTCTCCAGAATACACGATTACACTATTGAATGATACCCTTAAAAAAGAGGTTACGTTGGTCAATTTGGCTTTGCCAGACAACGCCAAGACAGTTTATAGTTTGCCCTCAGATTCACTATACAAACGTATGCTATTTGTGAGTGATAACATGATTGCAGAGCATTTGATGATGGTAGTTTCTGGAATTTTGGGAAAAGAATTAGACGTAGCGAAGGGAATAGAGAAAAGTTTAGCAAAAAATATGAATGATGTTCCCGACAAACTCAAGTGGATTGATGGTTCGGGGTTGTCGAGATATAACCTTTTTACGCCCAGAAGTTTAGTGAAATTATTACAGAATCTTCACGCAGAAGTGAAGCAAGAGCGTTTGTTCAAACTGTTGCCTGCAGCAGGAGTATCAGGGACTTTGAAAAGTTTAGTAGGAACAACTGATGAGCCTTTTATTTTTGCAAAATCAGGTTCATTAGGTGGCGTTTATGCTTTGAGTGGTTATTTAATTACGAAAAAAGGGAAGGTTCTGATATTTAGTGTGGTGAATAATAATTTTATGAAACCCACTTCTGAAATCAGAAATGAGGTTGGGGATTTACTCAGAGACTTGCATTTAGAATACTGATTATCAATACGTTATGCTTGGTTTGCGTGCTTTGGCACGGTTCTTGGTTAACCTAACATACCACAAGATTATACCCATAAAAACAACCGCTTATATGAAAAAGTCAGCAATTATCGCATGGCTTATGATTGTCTCTTGCTCGGTTTTCGCACAGGAACAATTGTATTTTAATCCGATTTATATTCCTCATACGGACACGACTTCGGTCTTTACGCCACGGGATTATTCATCTGGAAAAAAGTACCCAGTTTTATTTCTTTTGCATGGTTGCGGAGGAAATTACAAACAATGGTCAACCATTATCAATGTCCAAAAGTATGCAGATGCTTACGGATTTATTGTAGTTTGTCCAGATGGTCTGAATGATTCTTGGTACATTAATAGCCCGAGGAAATCAATGAGTCGGTTTGAGGATTTTTTCTTCAAAGATTTATTGCCAACCATCAAACAGAAATACCATGTTGAAGAAGAATCCGTTTTTATTACGGGAATGTGTTCAGGTGGACATGGTGCTTTGAATCTTTTTGCCAAGAAACCAGAGCTTTTCAGGGCGGCAGGAAGTACAGCAGGAGTAATGGATTTGCGTGTAGAAGCCTCTAATTCTTCCCTCAGAAATATCATGGGAGATGCAGATGGAGAAACCCTAAAAAGGTTTTCGATGATTAGTAATTTGGATAAAATTGCGGCATCTGGCAAAGAAATTATCTTTGACTGTGGCAATGAAGATGTTAATTATCAGGCAAACAATGTTTTCAGACAGCGTTGCGACGAGATGAAAGTGAAAGCAACGTATATCGCTCAAACTGGCAAGCACGACAAAGCCTACTGGAAACGTTCGATAAAAGCACAGTTTGATTTTTTTAAGCGAATTGTGATGGAGTAATTCAATGAGAGCATGATAGATTGAATCAATGGTAGAGTATAAGAATTTGATTATTAGATAATTATAAAAATTACAAAAGAATTTCCGAGTTATAAATCCTTATTTTTAAAATTTATTTCCTTGTTACTTTGTTAAAATTATAATCCCGATAGCTGTGAGGTTATCGGGATTTTTTTGTTATTTTTCATTCAGACATCGAACATTAACCTAATTATCCTTCACCTGTTCATCAATAATTGCCTTCATTGTGTCCAAAAGATTTGATGATTGAATCAGTCGGGCAATTTCTAAATGTGTGATAAAAATAACTTTATTGCCTTTTCCAGAAGTTCTCATGGCTTCTTGATAAACTGTATTTTTCATGGCATTAGAAGTAATTAAAAACCCTAAATTTGCCATTCCGTTAGTATGTTCTAATTTACCGTAAAACAGTTTGAAGTCATTTATGTCCACCTTTTCAGCCGTATTTTTACATTCAATCAAAATATAAGGTTTAAATTTTTGGAAGAATAAATCGTTTAATTCATTTCTTACAATCAAATCTACTTCACCCAAACTTTGGTCTTTTACTCTTTTTGAGATATGTGTAAATCCCATTTGAGAGAACAGGAAACCTACAAAACGTTCAAATTTCGTTCCTTTTGAGAATTTATCGGTTTCATTTTTAGCTTCTGCGTAGAGGGATTCCAAGTTTTTTTGATGAAGAAGCGGTTTTTCATCAAAATCTTTTACAACTTTATCGACAATTTCTAAAACCTTAATGTTCGTTTCAATTTGCTTGGATTTTTTATCAATTACACCCCAAACTTTATCCGTTTTCAGTTCCAATAATAAATCTATGTCACGCTTATATTCATTTGTCCACCCACTAACAATGACAATTTTAGCAAATGGATTTAATTCCAAAACCTTTTTAGCAACATGAATTCCATCAAACTGGAAACCTTTAAATTGTAAATCTATTACTGCAATATCATAGTATAAATTTTCTATTTTAGTTTCTATTTCTTGCTGAGTAGTGGCAATGTTTACTAATAAATAAGGGCGTTCTTCCTGCAAATATTCTTGCATACTGACCGCCTGTATTTGTTCATCTTCTATAATAAGAACAGAATGTCTCATGATTACATTTTTTGAATTGGAATTCTTACCTCAAAAGTAGTTGAAAAATTTTGAAAAGGCTCTATCAACCGAATCCCACCACCCATTTCTTTTAATACCTCTTTCACATACACCAATCCAATTCCATCTCCTCCTGTTGTTGAAAATTTGAGGTCAAATATTTTAGATTTATGGCTTGAAGAAATACCCACTCCCGTATCGCAAACCTTGAAAATTAAGTCATTTTGTTCATCCATATCAGCAAAAACAGTAATTTGTTTAATCTCTTTCTGTTCAAGAGCTTTCCGTGAATTAATGACTAAGTTGTTGAAAATCTGAAACATATCATAGAACGACTGATTGATAGTTTGGCTTTTCACTGCATCATTTTGATAAATTACTTCAAATTGAATATCTCTACGAATCATGGTGGAATGATAAAGCATTTGGAAGGTTGTAAACAATTCTTCTAATCTAAATCCTATGCGTTTCTGAGCATAGTCTGAGTCTTTAAAAACTTCTAATATTTCATCAATCCTGTCCAAACATCCTTGTAAATTTTCAGTAGCAATGGCTAAATCCATTTTCCCTTTTCGCAAAATATCCATGTAATTATTGGCATTAATCACGGCATTTTTGATGTTGTGAAGCGTAAATTGAGTTCGGATATTTTCGTATTCTTGCAGGTTTTCGGTCTTGTGATTTATAATACTAGGGTCTTCATCAATAAAAATAATGCTCGTAATTTTATCTTTAAATATAGCTAACAGTAATCCTGAGAGAGAATTAAATAAGAAATATCCTCCTAAAATAACAATAGGAATATTTATGCTCCATGAGAAAATTTGAAATAGCTTTATGAGAATAATTGATAAGAAGCACAAAAAACTTGCTCCCGTATGTGATTGCAAATAATCATACTTCTTAAAATAAACGGTTTTGACCAAGTTATGTATCCATTGATTTTCCTTCATATTAAATCTAATAAAAAAACGAGCCTCACGAACTCGCCTTCTAATTTACTCAAAAACTATGATTTAAGCCAAAACAGAGGTATTCTAAAGCACATATATACAATCTTGCATATATACGAAACTGTATATATAAAAAAAGGCAAGTCCTAAAACTTGCCTCTTTTTATTCCTTTCCCTCCGCAAACCGACCAATCCACTCCAACAAATCCACTAAGTCCTTTTCTTCTGTCTGAGGATTCATTAATGAAACTCTTAGATAGGTTTGCCCTTTTAAAGATGTTTGGACGATGTAAAACTTGCCGTCTTCTAAGGTTTTGGCTCTGAGTTTTGCATTGATTTCGTTCAAGTTTTTACCTTCTTGCACATACCTAAAGCATACGATATTGCACTCTGGTGCAAGGGCGAGTTCAAAGTTGGGATTTGCCTCAATTATTGCCCCAAAACGTTTGCCGAGATTATAGGTTTTATCAACGTATTCTGTAAAAACCTCTTCTCCGTAGGTTTTCAACATCAAATAAACCTTCACGGACATCATTAGTTTGGTACATTCAAAGGTGCGTTTTCCAGAATTAAACCACTCGGTCGAGCTTTGGTTACTCCATAAATACTGTGCTTTTTGCTGAAAAGTCTGATACGACTGTTCATCTTTTTTATATATCAAAGCGGTTGTTAGTGCAGGAATCAAAAGCATTTTATGAAAGTCAACTACCACAGAATCAGCACGTTCCATGCCTTTTATGAGGTGTCGGTATTGGTCAGAAAAGGCTACTGCACCCCCGTGAGCTCCGTCTGCATGAAACCAAATTTGATGTTTTTCAGCAAAATCTGCAATCGCCACTAAATCATCATAAGAACCCGTTGAGGTAGAACAGGCACTGCCAACCACGCAGATTACTTTGAAGCCTTTTTCGGTGGCGGCTTGAAGGTACTCTTCCAACAACTCCGTCCGCATTTGAAACTTTTCATTCACTGGAATTTTAATGATTCCTTCCGAACCCATACCCATAATTCGGGCGGCACGGTCTATGCAGTAATGGGCTTCTTCGGAAACCATGACAGCTAATTTTTCGGTTGAACCTTCTTCCCAAACTCCCGTTTGTACTGCCCTTGCGGTAAGTAAAGCCGTGAGATTTGCGAGTGTCCCACCAGAGGTTAATAAACCAGTTGCGTTTTCATCGAAACCAATACGTTTTGCCAAAAGATTAGTGACGATTCTTTCTAATGGATTAGACACTAACCCCATTTCATAAACTGCCATTCCGTTGTTCAGAAGGCTAATGAAAGTGGTTGCCAAAGCTGCCAATGGAGCAGGTGCGGAAACCTGATGCCCCATGTAACGAGGATTCTGGAGCTTGGTAGAACGTTCCAAAATATCACTAAAAAGTGCCATTGGGTTATCTGTTGTACCTTTTTCAAAATCTTCTTGCCAATAATTCAGGCTTTCTTCGGCATTGATGAATGGAATGACTTTCTGGGAATCATCAGTCTGAGCAGCTGCTAAATGATCAGCCAAAAGGTTGATTAAATCATGTCCGTTTTTCCGAAATTCTTCTGGCGAATATGCTTTTTGTAAGAGAGAATCCATTTGTTTTAATTTTTGTTGCTTGATGTCCGTTCGTGTGCGGCACAGTCGCAATGCCATGCCATCCCGATTTAAAACCCCAATGGAATTGTTGGGGTGAGCGAGTATCTTTCAACTCATAAACTTTTGACTTTTCACATAACTCTACAACAAATTAAACGCTTCTTTTTAATCAAAAAAAATACTTAATTTTGATTAATTAATTCATAATTCACATAATAAGGATGGATATTCGCCAGCTTCAAAATTTCATGAAAGTTGCTTCTACTTTGCATTTCACAAAAGCAGCAGAAGATTTGTACATTGCTCAACCAGCGTTAAGTCGGCAGATTCAGCAATTGGAAGAAGAAGTAAAGGCTTCACTGTTGAAAAGAGACAAAAGAAACGTTGAATTGACGCTTGCGGGCAAGTATTTTCAAACAGAAATTGAAAAGATTTTGCATCAATTAGAAAAGGTTTGTAAACGAACCGAGCAGATTCATAAAGGCGAAGCAGGCGAAATAAGGATTGGTTATACGAATTCGGCAATGCAGACAATTTTACCAAAAATCCTGATTCAGATTCGAGAAAAAATGCCTGAAATGAAGACTGTTTTAATCGAAATGACCAATATCGACCAAACCAATGCTGTCCTGAACAGAACGATTGATGTAGGTTTTGCCACTAATCCATTATTGCCGAGTGATATTATGAGTAAAGTTGTTTTTAGAGATAATTTTGTGGTGGTTCTTCCTGATAATCATATAGTTACAGCAAATAATTTTAAGAATTTTGCTGTTTTTAAAGATGAAAATTTTATCCTTCCTCCTAAAACAGACGGTAGCAGATATGTAGGAACAGTAGAGGAAATTTGTAGAGATGCTGGTTTTACACCCAAAATTATTCATGAAACGGCATCGGCTACTACGGCTTTTAGATTGGTGGAAGCTGGTATTGGAATTACGATTGAACCAAAATCATCAGTACGTGGACAGGGCTTAGATATTGAATTCATTGAACTGACTAAGATTCCACAGAAAGCAGAAATTACGATGATTTGGCACAGTGACGAAGAATTGGAACGTCCGATGTTTTTTGAAATCATGCTTTCGACTACGCATGAGGGGGTAACACAATAAAAAACCTTGACTTATCATGGTCAAGGTCTATGAAGAAGGCGGCTCTGAAAATCAGTGGTCAAGTATTTAAAAATCAGTGGTTAGGTAAAAATGGTTAGGCATTTTGTGTTATATATTTTCTGACGAGGTATTCTTGATAAGTCACAGAGAAGGATACTAATTTTTCAGTTTTTTCGGAATTTCATCTCACTTATTTATTAAATGGTAAATCGTTCAAAAAAAACCTTATGAAAAATTGAGCAAGCAGAACAGTTTAGCCGTAGCCCAAATGAAACTTAGAGATATAGAGGATTAGAGAAAAGGTAAAATATGAACTCTATACCTCTAATCCTCTATTTTAAAATTTTTATCGGTTATTGTTTCACCATTACTAAGCGTAAATATAAATTTCAGATGTTATTTTTGTATGAATACAATTTACTAACCTTCCCAAAATCAATGAAAAAACTATTCCTTGCGGTATTTTTTGCAGTACCAGTTTTAGTAAATGCCCAACAGGTTTCAATGGACGATATGTCGTACTGGAAATCCTCTGGCAAAACAAATTGGCAAATTGCAAGTGATGTAACTGCTGATTTGAACAAACACGATGTCATGACAATTGCTTCGGGCAAGGGCGTACTCGTGAATTTACCCAATCCTCAGAACAAAGCCAATTTGGTTTCAGTAGCTGAACACGGTGATGCTGAAATTGAATTTGATTTCATGATGGCGGCTCATTCTAACTCTGGTTTCTATTTGCAGGGGCGTTATGAAATGCAATTGTTAGATAGTTGGGGTGTAAAAAACCCTTCTACGGGCGATTGCGGGGGGATTTACAAAAGAAGAAAGTATGTCCTCGACGCCAACAATAAGTACAAAGAATACCTCTGGGAAGGTCACGCTCCGAGGGTAAACGCTTGTCTTGCTCCTGGGCTTTGGCAACACGTCGAGATTTCTTTTCAAGCTCCACGGTTTGATGCTTCGGGTAAAAAAACCGCTAATGCAAAAGTTTTGAAGATAACCATGAACGGCGTTGTGTTGCATGAAAATTTAGAACTGACAGGACCAACGGGCGGTCCAATCGCTGAAACAGAAGTTGCTTCGGGTCCGATTATGATTCAGGGCGACCATGGACCAGTTGCTTTCAGGAATATGAAAATTTCAAATCTTATTGGAAAACCAGCCGAACTTACAAATTTAAACTACAAGGTTTTCTACGGAAAATTTAAAGAACCCAAAGATTTTCTCTCGAAAACACCAGATGCTACTGGAGCATTAGATAAATTGACTTGGGATGTGAGCAAGCAACCCAATGATTTTGCCGAAATTTTTACAGGAAAAATCAAAGTTGCAGAAGCTGGAAAACATAAATTTACTTTTCAGTTGGGCGGAAAATATTATGTCAATATCGGGGGAAAAGAAATTCTTCCAGATGCTTGGACATTCACCCGTGACCAACGAAAAGCAGAGGTAGATTTGCCAGCAGGAGAAGTACCAATTGAGATAACTGTCTATAAAACAGATGGTTGGATGCCCCCAATCACGGGAATGTGGATTGCTGGACCCAGTTTCAGAGAGACAGCCTACCATACAGTGGGGTCAATGTTGGCAGGACCACCCAATGATCCAATCATGATGGATGCACCTGAGCCAACGGTTTTACGTTCGTTTTCAGACATTACTTTAAACGGAAAAACCAAACGAGTTACCCATGCTGTAAATGTGGGCAACCCCGATAAATTGCATTATACCTATGACATGGACAATGGAACAATTGCCCAAATCTGGAAGGGAGATTTCTTGAATATGTCACCGATGTGGGATAATCGGGGAGATGGGTCTTCTAAACCCAGAGGGGCAGTTTTACCAATGGGAATGCAGCCTTTGCTCATGCAAAATTCGCAAAAAAATGTTATTGCAGAGAACCTTCCGACGGATGCTAATTTCAAAACACTCGGTTATGACCTTGACGTAAATAGTTTGCCTACTTTTCGCTATCAGATTTATGGTTCAGAGGTAGAAGACCAAATCAGGGTTGCAGAGGGTAAATTCTTGACCCGTTCTTTATCGGTAAAAAATAGTAATGCCAATAATCCTTTGGCGTGTCGTTTGGCAATCGGAAAAGATATTGTAAAAATTGCAGAAGATACGTACGCAGTAAATGGCAAGAGTTTTTATATCAAAGCAACTGGAGCAAGCATCGAAAAATCTGGAGATACTATGATGTTATTCATGCCCGTTTCAGAAAAAATAGTTTATTCGATAATGTGGTAAATGGCTGTTAGCTTGAAGCAATTGGCGATTGGCTCTTAGCTACTGGCTATGAGAAGTAGGCTTTGGGCTGATAGCCAACCGCCAAAAGCCAACAGCCTTAAAAAAAATCAAAAAAATGAACATAAAATCTTTCATACATACGTGTACACTTGCCGTGCTGGGGTGCATGACTTTGGGAGTTTCCGCACAGGATGCTCCGACAGAAAACGATTATTACAAAATTATCAAAGTACCTGTGCCAGAGGGAATTATCTTGGAAGTTGGCGGAATGGTGACATTACCAAACGGTGACATTGCAGCAGCGACTCGTCGGGGAGATGTTTATATCATCGAAAACCCTACGGCAGCAACGCCTAATTATCGCAAATTTGCCACAGGTCTGCACGAGATTCTGGGGCTTGCTTTCAAAGATAATTACTTGTATTGCGCACAAAGAGGGGAACTCACAAAATTGATTGATACCAACGGAGACGGCAAAGCCGACCGCTACCAAACAGTTGCATCTTGGGCGATTTCGGGGCATTATCATGAGTATTCTTTTGGTCCGAAAGTTGGTCCAGACGGAGCATTTTATGTAACAGCTAATGTTGGTTTTGGAGCGTCAGATTGGTGGGCAGGAAAATCTTTTGTAGAAGGAAGAGGTTGGACACTCAGGATAACCGAAGACGGAAAAGTAGAGCCTTATGCAGCAGGCATGCGTTCGCCATGTGGTATTGGCTTGGTTGACGGAGAGTTTTTCTATGGAGATAATCAAGGAGATTGGATGGGTTCAGGTTTTGTTTCTCATGTCGAAAAAGGGGATTTTTTGGGTCATCCAGCATCATTGGCTTGGGCAGACAAACCAAATTCGCCCGTGAAAATGCGTAAAGAAATGATTTTCGCTAAAGTTGACCCAAGGGACAATCCGAAGGTAAAACCAGAGTACATCAAGGACGAACCCATGACTACGATTTATGAAATGGCAAAAAATAACCCTAATATGGGTATTAAGTCTCCAGCCGTTTGGTTGCCACACGGAGTTTTAGGTGTTTCTACTTCCGAAATTATTACGGATGATACCAAAGGTGAGTTCGGACCTTTTGCGGGACAAGTTTTTGTGGGTGACCAGGGAATGTCCAAAATTGCCCGTGTTTTTTTGGAAAAAGTAAAAGGACGGTATCAGGGAGCATCTTTTGATTTTAAAAGTGGGTTTCGTTCGGGTGTTTTACGGATGTCTTGGGGAACGGACAACGCCATGTACGTAGGTGGTACAAACCGAGGTTGGGGTTCGGCAGGGAAAGAACCTTTTGGTTTGGAACGTTTGATGTACGTAGGAAAAATGCCTTTTGAAATGAAAGCCGTAAGAGCGATGCCTGATGGTTTCGAGATTGAATTTACCCAAGCCGTTGACAAAAAGACAGCTGAAGATGTGAACAATTATGATGTGTCGAGCTATACTTACAAGTATCATCCAGTTTACGGAAGCCCACTCGTAGAGCGAAAAGATAATGCAGTGCGTGGAGCAAAAACTACCGAAGATGGCATGAAAGTAAGAATTGTAGTAGATAATCTCCGTGAAGGTTTTGTGCATGACATAAAGCCAGACGGCGTGCGTTCGGCAAAGGATAATCTGGCATTGCTACATGGTTCAGCATATTATACTTTGAACAATATTCCAGATGGAGAAAAGGCAAACATTGCTTTGGTAACACCAAAAACCAGAGAACAACGTGAACAAGTTGATGCTGGAACGGCAGTAAATACGCCTGATAACCAGATGAAAGAAGCTGCACCGTCAACCGAAGGAGTGAATGCTAAAATCAAAGGGAGAGGAGTAAAAAATCCTGCGATTATGACCCCAAGTTCAACATCAGTTCCTGTAAAATCGACAGTAATTTCCGACAAAGAAGCTACGGCATTATTGGCAAAACATACTTGTTTGGCTTGCCATAAAGTAAACGAAAGAGCCGTTGGTCCGTCGTATATGGAAGTAGCAAAACGCAAATATACTACGGAGCAAATCGAGGCATTAATTTATGAACCAAAACCAGAAAACTGGCCAGATTTAACGCCAATGGCACCCATGACGCACGTCCCGAAGAAAGATGTACAAAAAATTGCAGCATGGATTAATGCTTTAGGAAAGAAATAGGTTTGAATTAAAAATTGAAAATTAAAAATGTAAAATTCTGGTTATCAGGAGGTTAATGATTAGAGGTTTTTTTGAAAGTTTAAGGTTAAACGTTGAAAGTATTTTAACCTTAAACTTTTTACAAAATCCTATATATTTAGGCATGGGCTTCGAGCCACTCTTCGCCATCACCATAAATTTCTTTTTTCCAGATGGGTACAACTTCTTTGAGAGTATCAATCAACCACTGACAAGCCTCGAAAGACGCTACTCGATGCGGCGTTGAAACCGCAATAACCACTGCAACATCACCAATCTGGAGAACTCCTTTTCGATGAACCATCACGATTTTTTCAATATCCCATCGTTCTCGTGCCTGATTGGCAAGCTCCTCCATTTTCTTGACAGCCATCAAATCGTAGGTTTCAAACTCTAAACGAACAACATCTTTTGACTTATTATGGTTACGAACTGTCCCAATAAAGACATCAATAGCTCCCGCTCTTTCTGACTGAGCAGCATCTATACATTCCTGAATATCAATGGATTGACTGGATATTTGTATCATTTGGGGGTTTGTTTTCTATTTCCTCTCCAACTCTATAAAATCAAATTCATAAAGATTTTTTTCGTCAATTTCGTTTATTAATCGTTTGGTTTCTTGCCAGGTGTCTAAATCAATCACTGGGAAAAATGTGTCACCTT
>JAAFJL010000101.1 GCA_013298865.1 Cytophagales bacterium
ATGAAAAATTACTTTTATCTCGTCTTAATTTTAGTGTTATCCTCAAACGCATCTCAGGCTCAGTCTCCTGTGGGTTTTCCAAATGGAATTGTCGTCGGACTTCCTACGATAACCATTCCTTCGGGCAGTACCTACAAAATGGCAGTTGGTGGAGGAATTATCACCGAAAAAATCCGTGTAGCTACCAATGGAGGTAGTTTTTGGGCAGATTTTGTCTTTGAACCTTCGTATAAACTCAGACCGTTGAGTGAAGTTTCGGAATACATCAAAATCAATAAACATCTCCCAGACGTACCTTCTACGGCAGAAGTAAATCAACAAGGAATAGACCTTGCCGAAACCCAAGCTATTTTATTGCAAAAAATTGAAGAATTGACATTATATGTGATTGAGCAAAATAAGAAAATAGAAAAATTAGAAAAGAAAATTCGGAAGATGAAAAGGTGATAAGTAATAGAAATTATACACTTTAATTCGCAGGTAGGATGTAAAAGAACCAACTTACAAAAAAGGAGAGGCTAAATTCTAAAATTTAGCCTCTCCTTTTTTGTAAAGTATCTGAATGTTAGATATTTACCTGTCAGATTAAAAATCATCAATTGTTCTAAACAAACGATTCCAACGAATTTTACCACTAAATAAACCTTTGTTCGGATTCAACGACAACCAAACAAATACAGCTTTTCCGACTACATTTTCAGCAGGAACAAATCCCCAAAAACGAGAATCATCTGAACCATGACGATTATCACCCATCATGAAGTAGTAATCATTCTTGAAAGTATATGAGCTAACAGCTTTACCGTCTATTGTTACTTTATAATTTTCAACAACAACGTTTTTGTTGTTTTCGTAATGCTTGATAACGTATTTATATTTGTTAATATTGGCAGAATCTAACTTTACGGTAAGCCCAGCTTTGGGAACTAACATTGGTCCATAATTGTCTTGATTCCACTTGTAAGCTTCTGTATTTGCCATAGGTAAGTCAAACACGTCTTTAACATGAGAACCAAACCCTTCATTTGCAATTCCTTTCAGACCAATATTTTTTATCACTCTTTTGACAAAATCTTGTTTTTTAATTTCCTCAATTGTAACAGAATCTGTATTTACAATATAAGTAATGTATCTACCTGCTGGTAAACCCAAAGTATCACTTTGTAAAGTTGGACTGTCTATGGTGTTTTCATTCAAATCATTAGATAATCTTGTTTCGTATTCCATGTCACCAATTATTTGGTTACAAACAACACGGTACTCAATCCGTAGTTTTGGAGGATTCTGCATCCTTTTATTATTCAAATAAATTTGTGCATCACGGATTTCTAAAACGTCCCCTGGTGTTCCAATACATCTTTTGATATAAAAAGTTTTTAAATCAGTAGGAACTTCAGTTCCATCACTCGAAACATCTACATCATAATTTGGTACATTAAAAACCACAGGGTCGCCAGTTTTTACAGTAGAAAAACCAGGAAGTCTATACGAAGGCAATTGAAGCCATTTTAAATAAGAAGGAATTTCTGTTCCCCAAATTTTCTGATGTGTAAGTGGCACTTGTAGGGGAGTAATGGGCGTACGTACACCGTAATGAAGTTTACTCACAAATAAAAAATCGCCCGTCATCAATGAACCTTCCATCGAACCTGTTGGAATGGTGTATGCTTCAAAAAGGAAAAAACGTATTAAAGTGGCTGCCACAACGGCAAATGTAATTGAGTCAATCCATTCACGGATTGCTGATTTTTGTTTAGGTTCTTTTTTTTCTTCTGCCATTATTTTAAAATTTCTTGTATTTTATTTTTGTTAACTCCTTAGTCGTATTTTATTGAAAAGAATTACAGGATTTTTACAGTTATCAGTGAACAATTATCAGTTATCAGTCTTTTACAGTGAACAGTTATCAATTAACAGTTATCAGTTTGTCTTGCCATTAAGTTTAAAAATCTTACTCAATAATGCTAACTGATCACTGCTAACTGTTTACTGCTACCCCCCCCCATGGCTGGTGTCCCACCAGACACTCGTGCGTAAGCAACTCGACAATTGTAATTTTATATAATCAATTGATAATCAAATACTTGTATTGCTGGTGCATGAGTGTCTGATGGGACACCAGCCATGGGGACAGGGAGTACAAATGTTCAATTCACTACAAATGTTCATTAGAATTCCTTAGCTCAAATATAGTACAGAAGTCCTACTTTTGCCAAACCCATGTTATGTGCTGCCCTTCTTTGTTCCGTCACCAGCTTTTGTATCATTTTTTTCTAAAGTATTTTATTTGCTCAAGTCTTGTATTGGCTTGTTCTTCTGTGTATTCCGTCTTTGGAAGTTGTTCTTCTAATTTATAATTTCCAAAACGCAATTCTTTAATATTTGGCCCTGTCGAAAGTAAATTAAATTCATTGCAGTTATTACACTGAATTATTGTCCAACTATAGTCCGGAATACCTTGTTCTTTTCTTAAAATGAATGTCTCAAGTTTTGAACCGCATCGATTGCAGTCTTGAGATAAGGTTTCAACTATTTTTTCTTGTCCCTTAAAAAATGATGTCACTTTGAATAAAGTGTTAAGTACTTTTCCATAAAGCCAACTATTCAGATTGTCTTTGAAGTCAACCGAAACAATTTTTGAAAGTTGGTCAAAATAGTCGCAAATAAATTCACGTTCTTCGGTGTCGTAGTCCGAACTATTAACGCTGTCCAGCCAGCGTTTTAAAATACTTTTAAGTTGTTTTGGTTTAAAGTCTGAATTAGTTGCCTCTATTAAATTTTCTGCACAGTCGTTAAACAAATTTTGAAGTGTAGAACACATTTCAATTTCAGAAGGATTTAGTCCACGTTCTTCCCACGCAGAAGTCGAAAACTTGTCCCGTTCTATAAAGGCATTTAATTTATCTAAAATTGTCTGGGTGTCACTCATTAAAATTGTCTGTTTCGGTCGGTTAACACTTTAGGTCTGTTAAGGTTGCACACAACTGTTCACTGTAAAAAAGTGCTAACTGTAAAGCATTTCTTCCATACCAAAAACTCCTTGTTTACCTGCTAACCATTCTGCTGCGATTACTGCCCCCACAGCAAAACCCTCACGGCTATGTGCTTGGTGAATAATCTCTATTTGATCAACATCAGAAATGTACTTTACAATATGAGTACCAGGGACTTTGCCTTCTCTCTGTGACCAAATGGCTACCTCATTACCTTCGGGGATTTTATCGTTAATCCACTTCGATTTTCCCTCAAGATTTTGAATGAGTCCTTCTGCCAAAGTAATAGCTGTACCACTTGGAGCGTCTTTCTTTTCAGTATGATGAATTTCAGTTGAAGTGACCGTGTATTGTTGCTGATGTGGACTCATCAATTTCGCCAACATTTTATTTAATTGGAAAAATAAATTTACCCCAATACTATAATTAGAAGCATAAAAAAAAGCAGCTTTGTGTTCGATACAAAGTGATTCTATTTCTATTTTTTTATCTAACCAACCCGTTGTACCACAAACAGTTGGAATTCCTTTTGCCATACAAGCCTTGAGATTCTCGTAGGCTGCCGAAGGATGGCTAAACTCTATAATTACATCAACATCGCTTTTGCTTAGGTTTTCAAATTCTTGGCGGTTATCAACGTCTATTTTTGCTACAATTTCATGTCCACGGCTTAGGGCTGTTCGTTCAATTACCTTTCCCATTTTGCCGTAACCCAATAATACTATTCTCATTTTACTTGGATGTTTGATGTCCGTTTTTCGATGTTAATGAAGTAAACGAACAAAAAATAGTTTTAAACTTTAATCTCAAAATTGATTAATTTATTTGAAAGCAAGCACCAATTTCGCTCCTAAAGTCGGGTCTGCATATTGGTTTTCATTGCTAAAATTTGGTTGAATTTTCATCGAAATATCGTCAGAAACATCAAAAGTTTTTAAATGTGCCGATACGTTTGCATCAACAATATTAAAAGCCCACATCACAATTAAACCAATGTAAGCATAATCACGATTTCGCCTGAAAAAATCCTTCCTAACTTTTATTTGATCAAAAGAATAGGTTTTATTCGCACCAAGGCTCTCTTCGTAAACTGTAGCTTGGGTATTCGTATTTCTGGTATAATTTCCAGCAGCATCTTTATTGAAAAAATCTCGCTCATAAGTGTTCAAATATTTTACATAGCGAACGTCATTAAAAGCAATTACTAAACCTATTGCTGCAAATCCCCCATAAACAATTGGCATTTTCCAATATTGTCGGTTGTAATATTGCCCCCAACTTGGCAAAATCAACGAACGAATCGTTGCGGTTCGGGGAATGATTTTGTAGGGAATTTTCTTTTTTAGTGTATCCGTCAAAATCTTATTTTTTAAAGAATCTGATACAGTAGTCTGAGCCAAACTCTCCAAATTCAACACCATTCCCAGCAATAATATCAAAACAAATTTTAACATTTTTTAAAGTATTAAGTATAAGGTATTAAGTCCTAAGTATTTGTCACAGAGTAAATAAAAATACTAAAGGGGTATTATGAAACATGGTTCTTAATCTCGTACACTAATCTAATTTCCCCAAAAAACAGTTCCTAATTACGCTTTTATTGCTAATAAAATTTTATCTAATTCTTCTTGTGTTGTGAAAGGGATTTTAATTTCTCCTTTTCCCTTTTCATCAGCTTTTACAGTAACTTTCGAGCCGAAATAGGCAGACAACCTATACTGTAAACTCCTGATTTCTTGTTTAATACCACCAATGGTTTTCCCAGCTTCTGCTGTTAGGTTAGAATTACTCAATGCTCTAACAGTTTCTTCTACCTTACGAACCGACCAATCTTCTGCTAAAGTTTTTTTGAAAATACTTAGCTGATTCTCTCTGTCATTGATATTGATAATTGCCCTGGCGTGTCCCATCGAGATTTTGTTATCTCTCAAAGCCACTTGAATTACGTCTGGTAGTTTTAGTAAACGAATATAGTTATTAACTGTTGTACGGTTTTTACCTACACGTTCACCTAATTCTTCTTGTTTCAGACTACATTCCATCATGAGTCGCTGGTAACTAAGTGCAATTTCGATGGAATTTAGATTCTCTCTTTGAATGTTTTCAATCAAAGCCAACTCCAACATTTGCTGATCGTTTGCTGTACGCACGTAAGCAGGAATACGCAACAAACCTGCACGTTTTGAAGCCTGCAAACGTCGCTCTCCTGAAATCAACTGAAATTTATCTTGACCAATTTGGCGAACCGTAATAGGTTGAATAATTCCTTGAATTCTGATTGAATCTGCTAATTCATTGAGTGCCTCTTCGTCGAAATGAGTACGTGGTTGATACGGATTTGTTTCGATCCATTCAATATTGATTTCATTCATCGAACTCATCACTTCCAAACGATTTGGACGTTCCTGAGACTGACGGGGAGTTGTATTATTTACTGAATCTGAATCTTGCAATAAAGCACCTAAGCCCCTGCCTAATCCAACTCGTTTTTTGGGTGATGTTTCCATATTTGCTTTTTCGATGCTCGTTTTTTGATGTTTGTTTTTTCGATGCTCGATGCTCGATTTTCGATGCTCGATTTTTCAAGAATATTTTTCTCTACGGAAATCCGTGGTACGGTTGAGATTAAAAGCTATTTAGGAGAAACCAACTCCTAACCGTTCCACGGTTAACAATATAGAACCAGCATTTCAAATTTTCAAATTAAAATCTAATCCTGTGTAACATAGCCATTCTTTGCTAAAATTTCTCTTGCTAAATTCAAATAGCTAATTGCCCCTTTACTTTCAGAATCATGAGCGATGGCTGGAATTCCGAAACTTGGAGATTCCGACAAACGGATGTTTCGAGGAATAATAGTATTGAAAACCATATTCTTGAAATGTGCGGTAACTTCACTCACTACTTGATTCGAGAGCCTCACACGGAGGTCATACATCGTCAGGAGGATTCCTTCTATGGCTAAATCAATATTTAATCTCGACTGAATAATTTTTACCGTATTCAACAATTTACCCAAACCTTCTAAGGCAAAATATTCACACTGAACAGGAATAATCACTGAATCCGCCGCAGTAAGGGCATTTATCGTGATAAGTCCCAAAGAAGGTGAACAGTCAACAATCAAAAAATCATAGTCATCTTTTATCAGACTGAGTGATTCTTTCATTTTTTGTTCACGATCACGAAGGTTAATCATTTCAATTTCAGCACCGACCAAATCAATGTGAGAAGGAATAATGTGCAGATACGGAAGGTCTGTTTCGATGATAATGTCACGAGCCAACACGCCATCCACCATACATTCATAGATAGAGTTTTCTACATCTTTTGGATTATAGCCCAAACCAGATGTTGAGTTTGCCTGCGGGTCAGCATCAATAATGAGCGTTTTAAATTCTAATGCCGCCAAACTTGCCGCCAAATTGATAGTAGTAGTGGTTTTTCCGACGCCACCTTTCTGATTGGCTATTGCGATTATTTTACCCATTGGATTTTATTGAGTTACATATTTTTAGAGATGTACGATGACTTTTAAAATCATTGTCATAAACCAAAGCCCAAATATCCGCTATTAGTAGCAGTTTTCAAAGGTGTTCCACAAAAAAGTTTCACGAAATAACAATCCGATAATCTTATTGCAGAAGATATAGAAATAATAAGATTTTTGGCTCATTTCTTGTTTAATTGTAATTTTGAAAGATTATCTTTAACTATTGCAACACGTTTTCTAAATATTCACCCAAACTAAATTTTAATTATGTCCTCAATTAGCACTGACAGTCAAGTAGTTAAATCAGACAAGTACCCAAAAGCCGTCCCATACATTATCGGGAATGAAGCCGCCGAGCGTTTTAGCTTTTATGGAATGCGGTCTATTTTGCCAACATTCTTGGTAATGCAATTCTTTAATCCCACAGGCAATCCTGCATTACAAGTAGTTGCCGAAGCAAACTCTAATGAGCAAGTACATCTTTTTGTTTCATTGGCTTACTTTACACCTATGATTGGTGCAGCTTTGGCGGATTGGTTTTTCGGAAAATACAAAGTCATTCTTTATGTCTCTATCATTTATTGTATCGGACATTTATTCCTATCACTATTTGATAAAGATTTAACTTGGTTTGGCTACGGACTTACCTTAATTGCGATTGGGGCTGGAGGAATTAAATCCTGTGTGTCGGCAAACGTAGGTGACCAATTCGACAAAACCAATGAACATTTAATGTCTAAAGTTTATGGCTGGTTTTATTTTGCCATTAATTCGGGTTCAGTTCTCTCTAACTTTTTTATTCCGATTTTGTATAAAAATTATGGAGCATCAGTTGCCTTTGGTGTCCCAGGGATATTAATGGCAATTGCTACTTTAATTTTTTGGTTGGGTCGTAAAAATTATATCAAAGTTCCACCATCGGGTGTAAAATTTGATGCTAAAAAGTTTAAAGAAGGACTTGGTGCAACTGGTAAAGTATTATTGGTTTTTGCATTTGTTCCTTTATTTTGGGCAATGTGGGATCAGAATTTGTCTGAGTGGGTGCTTCAAGCTAAACATTTAGATTTAACACTTTGGAATGGACTAACAGTTTTACCAGAACAAGTACAATTGGCTAATCCAGTATTTTTAGTAAGTTTCTTGCCTGTGTTTACGTATATAATTTATCCATTTTTAGAAAAAATAGGTTTAACACCAACTCCACTTAGAAAAATTGGCGTGGGGCTTTTCTTGACAGCACTTTCATTTATCATTATTGCAAAAGTTCAAGCACAGGTTGACGCAGGTGGGCATCCATCAGTTTGGGGACAAATATTAGCTTATTTAGTTTTGTCTTGGTCAGAAATCTTAGTTTGGGTTACCTGTCTTGAATACGCTTATACGAATTCACCAAAATCCATGAAAAGTACAATGGCTGCCATTGGTTTATTGACAGTTTCTTTGGGAAATTATTTAGTGGCTTTAATGCAAAGAAATATTGCAGCAGGAGGGTACTTTGCCAAATATCAAGGAGCGGATTTCTACTGGTTTTTTGTAGATTTAATGTTGATACAAGCAGTTATTTTTGTCTTAGTTTCCAAATTCATTCAAGAAAAAAGGTTCGTTGGTGTGGAGGAATAATTTTGTGTAGGGATGAATAGCATTCGTCCATTCTTGATAGAAAACCTTTAAACTCTTCGACTTTCTACCTGCAACTCAAAAGACTAATTATCTTTCTTTACATAAGTCTTGTTACCATTTGAATTGATGTAATAACGACCACCACGAGGACCTTCATAAATCGTACGTCCTTTGTCATCTTTACCAATTACTTTGTCATCTCCAGCAGCAGCTTTTTCAGTTGCTTTATCTGCTTTCTTAACCTCTGGTTTTACCGTAGGATTTTTATCCTCTGACTTCTTCGATTTCTCAGCTTTTGTATCAGCTACTTCTGTTTTGTCAGCTTTTTCTTTCTTCTCTTTCTTTTCTTTTTTCTCAGCTTTTGGCTCATCAGCTACAGCCTTATCAGCTTTCTCTTTTTTGTCCTTTTTCTCAGCTTTAGCATCTGCTTTGTCTGCTTTTTTATCAGCCTTGTCAGCCTTCTCTTTTTTAGCGGCTTCTTTCTCTGCTTTTTTTGCTTCTTTTTCAGCATCTTTAGCAGCTTTGGCTTCTTCTTTCGCTTTTTTCTTAGCTTCCTTTTCTGCGTCTTTGGCAGCTTTGTCAGCGTCTTTGTCTTTTTTGTCTACTTTTTCTTTTTTCTCTTTCTTCTCTTTTTTGGGAGCATCCTGTGCATTTACATTGAAAGCCAATGTTCCACAAATTAGTAGTGCGAGTGCAATGATTTTTTTCATGATAATGATTTTGATTAAATTGTAAAAAATAAGGGTAAGGTTTTAATTTTCTGAAGATTGCACTTTGCAACCGCCTATAAAACTCACTTCTGACTGTAAATATTATAACCCAACAAATATACGCTCAAATAGCCTATTTTGAACTATCAAAAAACCGTGTACCTAAATATGTGCTTTTTCTTGCAAAAAAAAATAGCAACATATTAGGCTAAAGATACACGGTTATACTTTCCCAACTCCTTTTTTAGTACGCCTATTTCTTCGGATAATCTCATAATAGTTTCGTCTTTTATTCTTACCGCCTTTTCAAGGTATTCTATAATAATTCCGTTGCTCTTCTCTTCTTCAATCTTTTCGGTGACTCCTAAATATTCAAAAACTCTTTCAAGTGTATTAGTCTTAAACTTATTTTCTTTCAAATTTCTGTTAAAACCAGACTCGTTTATCTGTAAATCTTCACACATTTTTTTAATTGATAAGCCCCTGTCTAACAGGTACTTACGTATTAATTTGTTATTTTCCATGATATTTATTAAAAATTTTTACAATTAAATATACAAAAATACAATTTATTGTATTTACTTAGCGTTATATTTATGCTAACAAGAACAAATATAATGCTTATTGATTGCAAAAGTACAATTGTTACAATTACTATAATTACCATTTACTAATTATTTTCAAAATTTAAACATTAAAATAAAATGAAAAACACAAAAGAATTTTCTCAATTAACCTTTTTAGAAGAAAGAAATTTTAAAATAAAAGATGATATTTTTAAAGTTAAAATTACAACTTCTGGAAGTTATGTCTTTTCAAATATTAATGAAAGAGGTAGGTTTTTTATTGCACAAATCAAGTCTCAATCAAGCCTTGAAGCATTTTGTTTTGTTGGAAATATTAGGCTTTCAACTATCATAAAAATAAAAGATATAATTGCATTATGACAAAAGAACAATTTGAACAAACCCCAATTACAAAGGGCGTAAAAGCAAAATTTAACGGGACTTTGCACTTGGTTATAGGCATTAATTACGAATCTGGTACAATCAGATTAAAGGGTAATATAGAAAACATTACGGCAGATTTTTCACAAATAGATTTTCATTATAGCTTACCATTGTCACCAAATAGAATATAAAAATCATGCAACATCAAACATACAGAAATACTATTCAAAACCTCAATGAAGGGGTTTACGAAGTCAAAATAAAAGGAAATAAATTTAAGATGTCAGTAAAATGGAGTTGGAACGTAGGCAAATATTTTGACATTGAAAACCCGTCTTTTGGACAAGATGTAAGGCTTATTTTTGACCGTACAAGAAACGACATATTCTTTCTAATTATCAACGCTTTAGGTATGTCTTTTGAGAGCGAAATAACGAGTTATGACATTCAAATTTTAGAAAAAATAGAGGTATGAAAAATAAAGATATTGTGTTCGTTAATAACGAATCATACGGAAATGAACCAGAAAAACAAATGCTTGTAATAATAGATTCAAAATGTTTTTTGGTTTCAATTGAAGACTATAAAAAAGTTATTGATTTAATTAATCATCAAAGAATAAAAGACGATTATCTTATATCAGAATGCACTAATTTACTTTATGATTTTCTTAGAAAATATACAATTATTCAGGATTCAATTCCAACATTAATGTTTTAAAATATATAACAAAATGACCAGAAAAATTAAAGGAGAAGAAAGAAAGGGTAATAACCTTTACCTTGTTTTCATGTACTCGACAGATGTTCAGCAAGCAAAATTTAAAGAAAAAATTATCTTAAAAGGAGGTAAAAAGTTATGGACTTCATGGAAAAATTACCAAAGTTCAGCAAATAAAAAGGATAATTTCAATGCTACAATAGTATCTGAATTAGTACGTAATTGTATAGATTCCTTGATAATTAGGAGTTTTGATGCTACTGACTTGGAAAAAATTGATAAAAGAGTAGAACAAATATTAGCTTACCAAGACCAGAAAAAAAATTCCTTATTTGTTGCTTAATCACTTCATTTTATGAGTTCACAGGGAAACAAATTTATTCAGATAGAAAATTATCTATCTGATAGATACCAATTGCGTTACAATGAAATATCAAACGATTTAGAGGCAAAAAATAGGGATATTGATGATGATGAATTTTCTATTTTGAATGAAAATAATATTGCCGTTGAACTTTATAAAGAGGGCTTTGCAGGTTTTGATACTATGTTACAAGCGTACTATAAATCTGATTTAGTAGAAAAATTTAACCCTGTTTTTGATTATTTTGAGAACTTGAAAGAGTACGATAATCAAGACCATATAGGCAAATTTTGCTCTTATATTCAGACTACTAACGATGCTTATTTTCGCTATCACTTCGAGAAAATGCTTGTACGTGTCATTGCTTGTGCTTACAAGAAAATAGCCTTTAATAAGCATTGTTTTGTACTTTACGGAAAACAGAATGATGGTAAAAGCTATTTGATTAGAACGCTTTGCCCTAAAAAATTAGTAAAAGACCACTATACGGAGGATATTGATTTTAACTCAAAAGACGGTAAAATAAGCCTTGCAACGAATCTATTTATCAATCTTGACGAATTAGCAAAATTAGGAAAAGAGGAAAACGACACGGTGAAAAACTTCATATCACAAGACAGTATAAAACTAAGAAGACCGTTTGAAAGGAAAGATACTTACGCCCCCCGTATCGCTTCATTTTTTGGCAGTACAAATAACGCAAGATTTCTAACGGACGAAACGGGTTCGGTAAGATGGCTAATATTTGAGATATTAGGAATTAATCACAATGATGGAAATGAAGGCGGTTATTCAGATTGTGACATAGACGCTCTTTGGAGTCAAGCGTTTTATTTTTTCAAGCAGGGCAACACGGGGCAATTAACAAAAGAAGACATTGCAAAAGTTGAATTGAACAACAAGAAATACCAGAAGGCAACCCCCGAAATAGAGCTTATTTCTCAATATTTTGAACCCGTTGAAATTGAAGACGTATATACCTTAACGTTGACAGCTACTCAACTAATTAGAGTACTGCACGACAAGACAGGCGGAACAATCAAAACAAACACTATTAACATCGGAAAAGCCCTTAGATTCTTGAATTTCAAACAAAAAAAACATAGAGATAAAAATAGTACTATTCCAATAGATGTTTGGTTAATGAAGGAAACAGATTAAAAAAAAATAACAAAACATCTTACTACATCACTACAATTAACATAAAGTACTGAAAACAAGATAGTTAATGTAGTGAGAATAAAAAAAAACTTCTCACTACAAAATCACTACAACTTACTACAAATCATCAAAAAGTAAAAAACAAGTCACTACAACCCCCTACAAAGTCACTACAATAAATAACTGATTATTAGATAGTTAAGTGTATTGTAGTGAGGTAGTGAGGTGTTTTTGATGTTTTGAGATATGAAAATTATTTAACAGGTCTAACATACAGGAAAATGGTATTTTTCCGCTAAAAAAAAAGCACATGGACAATTCAAAAACCGCTAACTTGAAACAAGTTAGTATAGTAGATTATTTGCTAAAAAAAGGCATAAAATCAGAAAAATCACACGGCAAAGAACTATTTTATTTTTCTCCACTCACAGGAGAATCTGGCAATCCCTCTTTCTGTGTCAACTCAGAAAAAAACGTTTTCAATGATTTTTCAAGTGGAGAAAAAGGAGACGTTATCCGTCTCGTTCAATTATTAGAAAAATTATCATTTCTGAAAGCCTGTAAGGCATTAGAAGAATTTGAATTTGTACCCTATGAAAAAATTTCAAAACCAGAAAAATTATATGAATCAAAGGAGTATATTAACATTACATCAGTATCAGAAATTAGTTCTGAGAGCCTAATTCGGTATGCGTTAGGTCGTGGTATAAGTTGCGATGTTTTGAGAGCCGTATGCAAGGAAATTAAATACACCATAAATTTCAAAGAAAAAAAATCAGAGTTCTATGGTATTGGATTCATCAATGATAGAGGGGGATGGAATATTAGAAATAAGAATTTCAAGGGGAAAATATCGGTTTCAGAAATTTCTACAATCAAAGGAAACGGGTTTAACTTGAATATTTTTGAGGGATTTTTTGATTATTTATCTTTTCTTGAAATTAGAAGAATGAAAAGAGAAGAGTACAAAGGAGATATTATTGTACTTAATTCAACCGCAAACTTTACTTTAGAAACGATTAAAAATATACCTAACACCTACCTTCACGTTAAATGTTTTTTCGATGCTGACAAGTCAGGCAAAGAAGCATTTAGGAAGTTTGAAAAGCATTCAACACTACCAAAAGAACTAATAACATACAAGGGCTTCAATGATTTGAATGATTTTCTGATAGACTACACGCAAAAAAATAGGGGTGCTTCATAGCCCCCTATATACTATACCTTTTCATATACCTTTCTGATACCTTTTTCAATACCTTTCAAGATACCTTTTTAAAGTAATTATTATGTTTATTAGCATAATAGTTCAACTAAAAATCAAAGGTTTAGTAAAACCCCTCATCGAAAATATTCTTATTCTCTCTATCTCATTGTCTTCCTCTTTTGTCGTGTTTGTTGGATAGCCTTTTGAGTTAATTATCTCAATCGTTTCAGCAATTTGAAATGTAGTATTTCTTTCACCCCAAAATTTAAACTCGTCCCCAAAACTTTGTAGTTCCGTTCTTGTTAACTCGTACATTCTTTTAATGTCGCTCTTTCTGAATTTTCCCATAATTGTATTTTTAATTGTATATATTGTATTTATTTTGATTTAATGCAAGTTAATACTTTTTTTTTAGCGGAACAAGCATTAAATTTGTTCCATGATTATTGAATTACCTGATAATAAACCTCTCCCAAATGGCAGGGGTTACGCACTTTCAAAGTATTTATTTTGGGCAAACAACCCCGTGGTATATGCTTATGAGGTATTAGGTATTGAAAGCATAGTAATAGACGATTCAATTACACAAGTAGCTGAATATATCAGAAATTACTATATCAATAATTATGATGCGAAAGACGAAAAGGAACAGACAAAAGAAGACTACAACTCAATTGTTAGAGACTTCAATTACTATTCTCTCCAACTTTCTGCAATACTGCAAAACCTACAAACAAGGGGCGTAAATACCTCAGATTTGTTTGATTTTTCATCTGTACTAAATTCAGCAAATGAAATAATTTTAGGAGGTTCGGCGGTCGGTTTGTGGAGCCTAACGAGTTCGGCAGGAGTGACAGGAATAGGCGTACTTAGTTCTTCTATTGCGAGTGCAATTCCATACTTTGCGGTACTTCATATTTTTTCGAGTATCGTAACTGAATATCAAGAAAAACGTTTTTTTGAAGAGACAAATTCAATATTAATAAGTCAGGCTCAATCACTTGCGAACAGAATTAAGGCATTAATAGGAGAAAAGAAAGAAGGCTATTATACAGGTTATTTGGGTGGAGTTGGCTCTTTGTTAGGCATAAAAATAGGTCAGAAAGAAGACGGAACATTTTTTTTTCAAAACTTCAATCCGCCTTGGTCTAACCCTACGGATAGCACAAAGGGGAAAGAGTTAGAATTGAAAGAAGGCAACAGTTCCATGTTAAAATATTTAGGTTTCGGGTTATTTTCGTACCTGTTATTGAGAAAAAAGAAAGGTATATGAAAGCATCAAATATAATTATCTTAGGGGGTTTGGGTTACTTGTTTTTTTCTAATTACGTTAACTCGGCAAACGATTTATCGGTAAGTTTAGAGGGACAAAAAAACTGGAAAACAGAAGGATTTAAAATTAAGTTTCAGCAAGAAATTAGTGTACTAAACCCGACAAGTCAAAGAATAACATTTCAAGGTGGTAACGTAAAAGTATCAATTAACAATACATTCATTAATGATACCTTTCTGAACCAAAACATAGTGCTTAATTCTGGTCAAGATGTTACGTTATTGCTTAATTGTGTTATTCCCATAACCTCATTTATTTCAATTTTAGGAAGCATTTCGGCAAAAAATGAAATAAGAATTGAGGGTAAAATGAGAGCGTTAGGTTTCTTTGTTCCGATTGATAAAACAATAGAATTAAATATCCCTACATTCATTCTTAATCTATTGAAATAATGGTATATACAATTAGCCCAAAAGGCACACAACCCATAAAAGTAAAGTTTGAGTTGCCCGTTATAAAGCAATTGCAGGACGGAATATACAACAAGAATACGCAGGTTTTGGCTCAAAGTTCGGACGGTAAAACTTTCTGGACAAAATTAGAAACCGTTTTTAATTGGATTGTTTCAGCAGGCGAAAAGGTCGCAAAATTACTTAATAACTTAGGTATCATAAATACTAAGCAATTAGAGCAAAAAATCCCACAATTAGAAGAAACAGGAGATGGGGGTTGGGATGGAACAGAAGGGGGCGGAACGGGAACAGGGGGCGGAACGGGAACAGGAGGCGGAACGGGAACAGGAGGCGGAACGGGAACAGGAGGCGGAACAGACAATACATTTAAAGGTGACAATACAAATACATACCTATGGATAGGATTAGGCGTATTGTCATTTATAGTAGCAAAAGACAAAAAACTAATATAAGGAAAAATTAAAAATTAAATACTATGGATTATAGATTAATTAGTGGTCAAGGAGTTTATAAGGGTCGCCGTGGAGACGCTATGATTTATTCTGGATATACTATCGAAGCCGTTCCAAAGCCTGTAATTTTATTACAGCAAGACAATGATGATGACACTGTAAACGACCCTTGGTGGAGTGTTTTCCCGAAAGATGCTATTGTTGCGGGTATTTCGGCAGGATATGTAATTATGAACCCTCAGTTTGATATTTCGAGACTATCGAATATTTCGGTAGGTGCAGATGGTACAGAGCCTAACCCTGCTGTTGTTGTGCAAAATGCAACAGTTACAAGCGTTCCAAAGTTGTACGGTAATCAAGCGTGGGGAACAATTAAGGGTACAGGAGTATCTGATTCAGATGTACAAGCTACCTATATTCAATCTAACTCTTTCACAGGAACAGGGGGCGGAGTATCAACGGGTGGCGGCACAGCAGGGAGTTTGCTAACGTTAACAGACGACAAAGGAAAGTACTTTTTAGGAGAAGACGGTGCAAAAAATTACTTCTTTGATTTTGACGGAAACGGGAAAAAATCAGATGGTTTCATCGGAACTTTAGAGGGAACATTAGGAGACCTTTGGGCGTGGGTGCAAGATAACAAAGTAATAGTTGCGATAGGATTAGGCGGGCTTTGGTTAACAGGAGGCTTAAATTTTTTGTGGAAAGCAGTCGGACTTAAAGGGTTAATTAGAAAATAGAAAACAAAAAAGGGGGGGGTAATTTGATTAAATGAAACGTTGTTTCAGCCCCCCATTATGTAAATTACAATATAAAAAATAAAAAATTATGGGAATTTTTGGCAGTACAAAAAAGAAAAAATCTAATTCAATTAAGTTGAATAAGAATATGAGTGAAAAGCAAATTGATTCTGCTATTGCTAAAATTGAGCAGAAAGGCAGAAAAATTCAGAAAATTGCTAAGGCAAAAAAGATGCTTGATGCCGTGAACAACATTAAAGTTTAGAGGTATCTCTTTCGATTGTAAATACTTAATATTATGAATCATCAAATTTTGAATTGGTTTCAAGAAAAGGGTTACGCTTGCTTCAAATTAAGCTATTCGGACGGTAGAAAAATACACTCAGAGGAAGAAGAAAATAGTACTTTCGACAACTCTTTTGAGTCGTTGAAAAGACAATTGTCCATGCTTGATACGGGAAAATACAACCTAATTGTTTTCGAGAAAAAAGGAAGTATTGCAGGAAAAAGCGAAAGAGATTTTTCTATTTCAATTAGCAATTTTCAGCAACAGCAAGCCCCCCAAAATTCTGGTATTGACGCAATGCAATACTATCAAATGGGATTAACAGCAGGGTATCGACAAGCGGAAGAAATGAACGCACTAAAACTACAAATGCAAGAAATGAAACTTGCTTTGGAAGGGGGGGGTAATCTGACTAAAAACGCAAAAGAAATAATTCCTTTGTTGCCCTCAATTATGCAAGCGTGGGAAGCTATGAAGAAAAAAACTTAATAAAGATGATTTCAGAAAAAGACAAATTATTGCTTCAATCTCATTTATTTGATACGATTGAAGTACACACAGATACGGCATCTGCTTTATTTATTTTCGATTTTCTTGAAACAAAATTTCGGGAAAAGGGACACAAAATTAAGGAGGTTTTCAACCCTCAATTTGTTGCTGAACTGAAAGAAAAAGGTTCGCTTGACTTAGCGACTATCATACAAATATTAACGGCTTTCGGATGACAGCGATATTAAGATATATACCCTACATACTTGCCATACTTTCTTTTCGCTCAAATTCGAGCAGTTCGGATTCCGCTAAAGAAAAAAGGGGGGGTATAAGTTTGGGGGCAGTGTTTGGAATTTTGGCAGGTTATCACTTATTGAAATCATCTTTTGATAGTACCGTTTCGGAACGTGAAAAGTCGGATATTGAATCTACTGAGGTATTGATTGCACAAAGGATTTATCTTGCCTGTAATCAAACTATTGCAGGAGTTGACGTAGGAACTGATGAGTTAGCATTATACCAAATTGCAACCGAAATAGGGACAAAGGAACTTTTCGATAATATTACAAAGTCGTATCAACGTCAATATTCCGAATCAATGATAACAAGGTTGCAGAATGAGTTAGGGAATAAATATACTTTTTTCGTTTCAAAACTTGCTTTTAACTCAAAATCAAATCCTACTACGCAACCTCAATTAACGTTCTCGAAAGGAGATGTTCTAAGTGCTTCACGTGCCGTAAATGGTTATCTAACAACTGACAGCACGAGGGTATTCGCAACGTTTGAAGCAGGAGAGAAAGTAGGAACTTATCAAGGTTCAACTACCGATTTGAGAGTGAAGGGGGCGGACGGAAAATTGAAAAATGTGTACGCATTAATGTACGTAGAAAGGTTTTTCGTAAAGCCTTATTACGTATATGTAGAAAAATCAAAACTGTATAAACAGTAAAAAAATGGCATCACAGACAAATTATTGTGCAGAAATACCAAAGGCAAGACTAATATCTGAAAGCAAAAAAATTAATTTTTTGGGACTAAAGATTGAGGTTATAAACAATGGCAATACTGACACTTTCGTAAATGGAATACTATTAAGAGAAGGAGAGTCTTTTGTGTTTGAATGCAATGGAAATTTCATTAAGGGAGAGATAGAATTAATTATCACTGATACTACATTAGCTGAATTTCCATTCAAGAGTATAGCAGTTCTTGAATATTTCAAAGGTGAAGTTATAACTATATGAAAAGGTATTCAAGAAAAAAAAATAACCCAATTCCATTAGGTTTTGAAGTAATAAAATCTAACGAATTGTCAAGAATGGCAAGGTTAGAAAAGCTAAGGTTTGATTCTGGAATCTTGAATTTTGGAGGTACAAGTGTTGCTCAAATAGTTAACATTGAAGGTTTTAGAGGACAAAAATCATTAGGCGTAACTGTTTCAAAAGTACTGAATCAGTTCGGAACTTTTCAGAAATTTTCTTTCGCTTCTTCATCTGGACAGGATCTTAGAAGTTTTGAAATGGTTTGTTTGCCTTCACAGGAAGGAGAGAACAGGCTCATTGTCAATGATTATCTAATTGACTCAAGCAAGAAAGTAATTGAGTATTCTTTCAATAACGTTATGTTAGAAAGTGCCGACAATCTGTTCCTTAGCAAAAGGGTTGATTTCATTTTGAAAAACGCTTTTGTTGACAATAATGAACCGATGGGAACTTTCTTGTACGCAGGATTCAAGTTTACGACGGAAAACTCAGAGCGGTTAATATTGCCATATTTTGCAATTGCAGACGGACAAGGAAATGAGATATTATTAAGCCCTACAAAGGCTCAATTATTCGACTATAATCAATTTCCGTACAACTCATTATTTCGCTCTCAATTCGAGTACTCAAAGCCTTATACGCTTTCAATTGAGTTCTACGAGTCAGTAGGAATAACACAAACGGCAGATAATTCATGTGCGTTTCAATTCAATGTGAACGATGTTACAATTTTCGATTCATCACAGTTAGCAAGCGTTTTTTTGCCCCCTAACCTAAAATTGAAACCAGAAATAAAGGCAAACATATCCGCTTTCAATCAGATTGCATTTGACCTATACTTAAAGTCATTGAGCCTTAAAAATTAGAAAATGAAAGTAAATAAAACCTTGTTGGGGCTTGCGGTACTATCATTATTCGTAACCTCATCATTAACCGCAAAAGAAAACGAAGAAGTGGAAGTAATAGACACAATAGGAAAGAAAAACAAAAACCCCCTCAACATAAAGGGCAAGGGGTGGCAAGGTCAAATAGGTTCAGACGTACAAGGACACGCTATATTTTCAAGTTACATTTTCGGAACACGTGCATCATTAATTAATCTGAAAAAATACATTGATAGCGGCTTCAACACCATAGCAAAAATTACGGCACGTTGGGCGGTTGACAATACAGGAAATTACGCAAATTATGTGTCAAAAAATTCTGGAATAAATAAGAATAGCGTTTTAGTTTTCGAGAAAGAAGTAATGCGTAAAATTATGTATTATATGTCTCTATGGGAGTCTAAGCACAACCTTTTGAAAGAGGAGTTTGACGAAGCATTTAATATGTTGTAAGAAATAGAAATAGGGGGAGGGACTGAAAGACCAAACGAACATTTTTGTAAAGGATTATTTAGAAATGAAAATTCCGACCAATATTTAAGTTTACTTTTAAGCCCGACCTTATTTTTAAATTAAAAACCGCTATGATAGAGATTCAATATGTTATTCAGATAATTCTAACCCTTTGTTCAGTTTTTGGGTTTTGGCTTAATTTTAATACAAAATTTGTTAGGCAAGAAGAAAAAATAAAGGAGTTGGAAAACAGGCTTGAAAGGCAAGTAAATTACCAAAAAGAAAACGATACAAAAATATCAAGTGAGATTCTTAATCTCAGAAACTTAATTATTTCTTATTTTGAAAAAGGCTCAAAGCATAGCACATGATATTGAGTTCGATACCGAACCGCCCGTTAAAATGTCATTTTTTCAGACATTGAAACACAATACCCTAACTTCATTAGGCACAACAATTACAGGCGTATCACTCAATTATGATATAGTGATTGAGGGAATTACAACACAAGATTACATTAAGGTAGCAAAAGGCACGATTCAGATTTTAGCTTTCTGCCTTTGCAAAGACCCAACACAAAATAATAACCCTTATCCATGAAAAAAATATTTTTTATAACCTTACTTTGTTCAAATTTTATCTTTTCAAGTTGGGCGGAATTAGTGCCAACTGACAGCCTTAAAACAAAAAACATTGATTGCATTGTACAGGACACAATTAAGTTAACCGTCAAGGCGAAAAGGCGTAACGGAAAGATGTACTACTATACTGATAGAGAATGTACAGTAGTAGAATTGAAGACAATTCAAAAAGAATACCCATTCAAATTTCTGATTGAGGTTATTAGAAAAATAATGAAATACTTATGAGTAAAATATTAAGCATATCTTTCTTTGCATTCATCATTTATAAGGTCGCAAAGTCTATGAGTGAGGATAAGGGGGAGTTTTTGAAAGAGAGTGAGAACGATACTAAACAGGTAGAACAAGGAGATGGTTACGGAGAGATAGAGGTAATAGACGAAAGAGAGAATATTACTACTTTGCCTACAACTGACAACAGGGGATTTAATTACTTCAAAAAAGGACAAAGATATAAAGTTTACTTTGACGGAGATAAGGCTTTCACCTATTCAAATCAATATAAATATACATTTTACATTTTCCTAAGAGGTTGCAAAATATTATCAAGGTCTTAATATGACACTACAAGAACTCTTACTAATACCACGTTCCCCAATGTGGCAAAGGCACAGAAAAGAACACTTAAAGAAAGAGCCTGTATGTCAATATTGTAGATGTAAGAAAAATTTAGAAGTGCATCACATCATACCTGTTCATGTAGATTGGACATTAGAACTTACATCAAGCAACCTTATTACGCTTTGTATGAGTTCCAAGAAATGCCATTTGAAGCGTGGACACAAAGGAAGTTTTTTTGACTACGAACCCAATATTAGAGCTATATGTGACAAGAGAAATTTACAATTAAAATGATTCAAAGATATTCATTGAAACCCCGAAATATATTATTTCGGGGTTTTTTGTGGTCCCTGGTACCATAATAAATTTATCTACGTTTTGCTGAAAATTTATAGTTTGCGTCTAATCTTGTACAGTCTAAATTTGCCCCATATTTATCAATAGTACCTATAAACTTTTGCCCCTCCTGTATGTCGTACCTCTCAGTATTACCGTTAACCTTATAGGCGGCAACATTGCAATTATACTTAACAAATACACCCTGTACGGGTACACTTAGAGTATTGAAATTGTAAGTAACTACAACTTGTGTTTCAGATACCCTATCAATAGTAAACCATATCTTTGCGTTTTTAACGGGGGCGTTATCAAACAATATTACATCATAGTCACCTTGTAATGTCTTTCCATAATCATCTTTTGTTTGTACGGTTTCTTTGCCACAAGAAACACAAATTAACGTAATAGCAATGCCTTTAAGTACTTTCTTCATTTTTGTATATTAGTTTAAAAGTGTCTGTTATAATTCTCCTGTTCAATATTTTTGCGTAATGCCTTTGTACAGTTTGTATAGTGTCTCCTAAAACCTTTGCGACTACTTCAATAGAAACCCCTTCATTTAACATTAACATTCCTGCTGTTTTTCGGGGAACGTGTGAGGTTATTTTTTCGGGGTTTGGATACCCTATAATTTCCCCTATAAATTTACAAATGTTATTGTATTCTTGATTATTTCTTATTGAAAATTTATCATCTATCATTTTCAATATTTCCTTTGTTTTATCAAAAACGGGTACTATCTCAGGAGTCGAATTTTTGCCCCTAATTACCTCTATTACTTTCGTTCCGCTAATATCCTTAATATGCTTTGATTTGTCGAAAGCTATCATTTCAGCGTATGCGAAACCCGTATAACATTGAAAGAGAAATGCAAGTCTTTGATGTTCAAATTTTTCGTTCTTAAATCTAAGTTCTTCTACTTTTTTAAGTTCGTCTATTTCGAGAAATATTACCTCATTGGTATCTACTTTTATTGAATCAGTTTTATAAAGATTTGATTTTTCAATATATCCTTTTTCAATTGCTAATGACAATATTTTTGAAAGGGAAAAGTATAAATTTCGAGTAGTGCTGTCCGTCATTAAGTTTTAGATTCATTAATCCGACATTTAAGTTTTAGTCGTTCTTTGACATACTGTTAAATTCAAAATAGCCTGCTTCGCTAAGTGATGAGCTATTTTTCGTTTGATTTCCTT
>JAAFJL010000102.1 GCA_013298865.1 Cytophagales bacterium
ACAATTTAACAACCAACCCGTTACACTAAATCTTTCGGCGAAAGCCTCTGTTACTTCGTGGTCTAATTTTTCACTTTCAAAGCAAACTAATCTGCCTGCTAATGGGGCAATTGTAATGGATTTTTCAAGCCCATTTTCTTCTGAATAAATGATTAAATTACCTCCATTTTCAGGAATCCAGTTTACATTCAAATAGTAAATTACAGATAAAATTCTTCCTTTCTGAGCCTGAAAAGTATCTCTGTGCCGACGATAAAATTTCCCAATATCATATTTGGCAAAATGAATTTCAGTATCTACTATTCCTAAATAACAGGTTTGGTTAAGGTATTGCACAAAAGCCTGATTTTTATCTAAAAGAATGCGTTCGGCATTGTCATTGGAATCATTTTCAAGCCATAGGATTTCATCACCCCGTATCAATTTTGCTTGTTGAACTTCGCTTTGCTTGCCAATACCTGCTTCCTTGAATTGCCCTTTTTCGTAGCGTGTCGCAAATGTTTGTAAGAGATTTTCTACCTCAGATTTACTTAAAAAATCATCACAAACAGCATAACCATTGGCTAAAATTCCTTCAATTAGTCCTTCAAACTTTTGTTCTTGTACTGTCATACCACTAAAAAAACCCTTGTAAATCTTGCCGATTTACAAGGGTTTTTTGGGGTTAGTCAAAGGTACAATTATTCCTTGATAATCCCTTCTAAAACCTTCACATCGCCATCAATTGCTGGTGGGGTAATGCCTAATAATTTGGCAATAAATGGATAAACATGAATGTTTTCAAAAGCTGGAATTTTTACTCCTTTTTTAATATTTGGTCCTTGTGCATAAAAAATCGCACCCATTTCTGGCGTTACGTGCGGGTCGAAACCATGTACGCCCCAAACTGCCCGTGTTTCTGGTCTTTTCAACATATTGGCTTTGGAATAAAATCCGAATCCAGGTTCAAGCACGAAAAATAAATCACCAATTCTTGGGTTGTCGTTGAAATGAAGGTTTTCAGGAATATCTGCTTTTTTGTAAATCTTAAAATGAGATTCTCTTGCCTTTAGTTTAGCGTAAATTTCATCTTCTTTTGCCTTATTTTTTATGAAGATATTAGCGTGAGTATTGTTATTGACAAACTTATAATCTTCGTCGTTTAGTTCTTCTAATAATTTCTCTGTGTAGATAAAAGTCTCTGGTTTATTCTGCATTTCGTACATACCATGATCTGCCGTAAGTATCACATTTACAGGGAGTTTAATATCCTTTAGTCCATCCATCAACATACCTACTAATGTATCTGCTTCCATTACTGCATCTCTGGTTTTGTCGCCATTTGGTCCAAAATCATGCCCCTGAGTATCTACCATAGAAAAGTAAATCGTGATAATATGTGGGCGTTCTGCTTCTGGTAAATTCAACCAATCAAATACGGCTTGTACTCTTTTTTTGTGGGGAACGGTATCATCAAATTTATGGTAATAATCGGGCAGTTTTCCACCAATGGCAGTTTCTGAACCTACCCAAAAATAAGAAGCCGATTTCATACCATTTTGCTGAACCAATTGCCAAATTGGCAGCCCTCCATAATAGTAAGGGTCTTCAACTTTTGCTCTATCCCGAATGGAATAATTGGTATCTCGTGCGGGGTCATAAAAAGTATTATCCACCAAACCATGATGCCCAGGATAAAGTCCCGTTACAAGTGTATAATGATTGGGAAAAGTTTTACTCGGAAAAGACGGCGACATTGACTCGGTGGCAGCTCCTTTTTTGATGAAATTTTTGAAACAAGGAGTATCATATTTCTCCACGTAATCATGCCTAAAACCATCAAAAGAAACCATCACGACGTACGGTTTAGTCTCTGTTTGAGCATTGACGAAAAAGTTAAAAAATAATAGTAAGGCACTGATAATTAGTAAGTTGTGGTTATTCTTCATATTGGGTAATTGTTACTTTTGGAGAAAAAAAACTACTCGCCTGTCCACGAAATGAACCGACAATTGGGGCAATTAAATTGGGCATTGCAGATGCACCCAAAGGCACATGATTGCCTGCTACAAGGCAGTTCTGAGTAGGGTCAAAACCTCGCCAACCACCGCCTGGCAGATAGACTTCTACCCATGCGTGAAGGTTTGTTTCTTGTTGAGCATCACCGTAATAAAATCCACTCACGAACCGACTGGCGATGCCCAAAACTCGACAAAAAGCCATGTAAAGAACGGAGTAATCACGACAAGAACCACGTCTTTCGAGGAGGGTTTTTTCTGGGTCGAAGGCAGCACCTTCTTCTCTAATTTCGTAAGTAAATTGATTGATGTATTCATTCAGTGCAGTTAAATACGTACCAGTTTTCCAGTTAACACTTGCAGCAATTTGTCGGGCAGTTTGGTCAATTAAAGTCGTAACACCTGATTTTATGAGACAAGGTTGGAGTACAATTTCTAATTCTGGAGAATATTTTACGGGTAATTGGTGGTTTTCGTAGGGATGATAAACGAAAGAAAACGGATTGAATTCAGTGGTTAAAACCTCTGATACTACCTTGATATTCAGATGTTTAGTTTTTTCTTTGAAGAAAGCAACTTGTTGGATATTATCAGAAGAATCTAAATTTTTAGCAAAAAAATCAGGAGTTGGAGAAATCTGAATATCGTAAGATTCCAGGGCAATCATCGAACTTTTCTTGGGATGAAGATATAAATAATGAGGTTCCAGAAAAACCTCATCAGAATATTGATAATCAAGTTCATGCGTAATTCTTAGTTTCATAAACTTTGGCTAAATTTTAAATTGGTTAGATTGGCACACGGATTACACAGATTTTCAAACACGGATTTAAAAGGTTTTTATCGTTTAAATCCGTGTTGCTTGCATCCGTGTAATCCGTGTGCCAATTTTAAGCAATTTCTTGTTTGTTCAGAATTGGCTTCATCCATTCATCAGAAAGATTGGTCACAACTTTACTCAATTCAGTAGTCCATTCTTTTGAAATAGCATCCATTTCGTCTTTAGTTAGACGGTGTTCGATTATATGAAATGAGTTTTTTTGATAAACAATCACATCCAACGGATAATCAACATCACTGGCACTTACTTGGGTAGCATCAAAAGAAAGAAAACCTAATTTAAGGGCTTCTTCAAGCGAAGTGTCATAACTTAAAGCTCTGTTTAGCAATGGTTTACCATAATTTGAATTACCAATGATTTGATAACGAAGCCCTTCATTAATTTCAATCCAATTACCCTCTGGAAAGACCAAAAATAAACGATGCTCATCATCTTTTGACATTTGTCCACCTACAATAGCATGAAGATTAAATTTATAACCTTCTGCTTTCAGAATAGCCAAATCTTCTTGGGCTACTTGTCTGAGGCTATTGCCAAATGCCGTAGCGGCTTCATACATATAGTCATAATGTACGCCTGCCTCTTCGAGATGACGATTGAAATAAATAATTGATTTATCCCGAACCGAACGCAAGCCAGCCGTCATGATGAACATTGAGTGATTCCCAACCTCATGAACAGACACCTTTTTATTCACATAAACTTCCGTGCCTGCTGTAATTCTTGTATCTGCAAAAGCGATTAAGCCATCCTTTACTTTTATTCCTAAGCAATAAGTCATTTTCAAATTTTTAATTGTTGTGGTAAATACCGCTACTTTCGATTACCGATGTTCGATGTTTGTTACGTAGGGACAAAAGTAGTTTTTTTTTAGGAGAGTTGGGGGATAAAAAGTTCATGAGTTTAAAGTTGATGAGTTGAATAGCATAAGGAAGGTCATTATTTTAGACCAACTCATAAACTCCTCAACATTTAACATTCAACTTTACTGCGTTTGTTCCTGCATCAAAATTTTACTGCGGGGTGCCGCCCAATTCGATATTGGTTTCAAATCAAAATAAGTTTTGAAAACTGCATAGCCAACCTCATTATTTTTAGTTTGAAACTCATCTAAATATTTATGGAGACCAGTATCGAAAATATCAGCCATGTCCATGAATTCAGTCTCAGACCTTAGTTTACTCAGCGTTTTTTCTGCTAAATTGGAATAACCTGCCGTAATATGCGTTCCAGAAATTTCATAGAGGGACAACTCCGCTTGTCGCAAGCAGTGCATCACTGACCGAGGGAATAATTTATCCAACAGCAAAAACTCTACAATTTTATTGGGATGTACCGCATTATATTGTTGACGAAACATATTATACGCACTCACAGATTTTAAAACCGCCGACCACAGTAATAAATCAAGCGGAGAACCTACGGCATCGACATTGGGTAAAAGCGTAAAATATTTTACATCCAAGAAACGTGTGGTTTTATCGGCACGTTCCAGAAGCCGCCCTAATCTTCCAAAATGCCAGCCTTCACCTCTGGTAATGGTAGAATCCACGATTCCGTAAAATAACTGACTTCCCGAAATAATATTCGTCAAGAAATCTTGATAACGAGCAATTTCCCAAGACTTACCCTCTAAAGCATCATTTTTAACCCGCCAATAAACCTGATTTACATACTCCCACATTTCCTTAGAAATACTTTCTCTAATTGTCCGTGCATTCTCACGGGCATTGAGCAAGCAAGACAAAATGGCGTTTGGATTACGAGTATCAAAAGCCATGAAGTAGAGAACATTTTCTCTGTTGGCTACTTCATAGTGTTCATAGAAGGTTTCGCTATCTGCGGTAGCAATCAACAGAGGTTCCCATTGTTCTGGGACGTTTGGGGGTAAATCCAAGGCAAGATTAAAATTTACCGAAATAAAGCGGGCATAATTATCGGCACGTTCAATGTACCGATTCATCCAATAAATAGAGTTTGCAACACGGCTTAGCATTATGTTCAGGTTTTAGTTTTTCTATATGATGATTAATACTTATCGATGACTTTAGTACAAAACAAAATTTGGTGTTTTATGATTTACTAAACATAAATTTAGCAGAAAAGTCTATTAATTCAATATTTTAAGAAGGTTTTTCCAATTATGACCAAATTTTTGAGAATTGATTTGTAATTAAGTTTTAATAAGTTTCACTATTCTGGGAAATGTTGAATTATTTTAATTTTTTGTAGAAAAATTGCCATTTTATTTTTGTTCATAAATCATATTGATTAGAATTTTCCGTTAATTTGCAAGTAGTTGTTATTGTTTATCAGTTAACAAAACGAACATTTCATTAATCTTTTCTAAAAAACACATGAGAAAAATTTTTCTATTAACAATCCTAACTATGATAGGATTCTGTGGAAGGCTTGTCGCTCAAGATAAGCTCGTGACGGGTAAAGTCACGGATTCCAAGGATGGGTCTGGTCTTCCAGGCGTAAACGTGTCCGTAAAAGGTACGTCAAAAGGAACTACAACAGATGCCACAGGAGCTTACAAATTAAACGCACCTGCAACTGGCACTTTAGTATTTTCTTCGGTAGGTTTTTCTTCAAAAAATGTTGCAATTGGTAACAAATCAGAAATCAGTTTAGCACTTGACGAAGATGTGAGTAATCTTGAAGAAGTAGTAGTTACAGGTTTGGCTTCAAGTATCAAGCGTTCCAATAACGGAAATGCGGTAGGTAGATTAGATGCTAAAGACTTGATGGGAACAACCAGTCCACAAACATTAGACGGTGCCATGTCTGGTAAGTTGGCAGGTGCAAACATTCGTCAGAACAGTGGTGCTCCAGGTGGAGGTATTTCAATCCAATTGAGAGGTCCTTCTTCAATTTTGGGTAGTTCAGAGCCTCTTTATGTAATTGACGGGGTAATCATGAACAACTCTCAGTTCAATACTGGTGCTGGTACTGCTTCATTTAACGGTGCAGTTTCAAATGCTAATACTGGTAGCCAAGATCAGGGTGCAAATCGTATTTCGGATTTAAACCCGAACGATATCGAATCAATGGACATCTTGAAAGGACCATCAGCTGCGGCAGTTTACGGAACACGTGCAAACGCTGGAGTAATCGTTATTACTACAAAACGTGGTAAAGCTGGTCGTACAAGTATCCGTTTGTCACAAGACATTGGTCAGTCATCGGCTATTAATTTATTACCTTCTTCAAATTGGGATGAAGCTAAAATTAAATTATACGGTGGTTATTATGGTGTAGATGAAAAAACGGCTTTAGAAACTTTTAGAGCAGCAAACGGAAAAACGGTTGACTATGATAAAGAAGTTTTTGGAAACATCGGTGCAGTTTCAAATACTAACTTGACAATCACTGGTGGAAACGATAAGACACGTTTCTTTGTATCTGGTGGAATTAACTCTGAAACAGGTATTGTAAAAAATACAGGATTCGGTCGTCGTACAATTCGTGCGAATGTGGATCAGAAGATTTCAAAAAATGTTGATTTCAGCGTTAGTACAAGTTATATCAACTCAAATAGCTCACGTAGTTTCTTGGGTAATGATAACAACGGAGTATCATTGGGTTATTCAATTGCTTATTTGCCAAACTTCTTAGATTTAAGAAAAAGAGCAGACGGAACATATCCAGAATCTCCAGGGACAGGTCAGAATCCTTTTGAAGTAATTGACCGCATGGAAAATAAAGACGAGGTAAACCGTTTCTTGGCATCAAGTAACTGGAACTTTTTGTTGATGAATAATGAAAGTTCTTCTCTTCGTTTAACTGCTCGTGGAGGTCTTGATTATTTATTACAAGAGCCACGTGTATATGCACCAGAAGATGTACAATATCAAGCATTGCGTGCTTTACCAGGGTCTTCAAGATATGCGTATAACAAAGCATTTAACACTTATTTACAGTCAGCTTTGACTTATACTTGGAAAATTGGTAGTGTAGATTTAGCTACTCAGGCAGTATATCAACAAGATAACACGCTTAGAGCAGAATCATGGATTCAGGGTGATGGACTTTTACCAGGACAGAGAAATCCTTCTACTGCTGCCAAAGTTTTGACATTCTCTGAGAACAAACCAGAAGCTGTAAAAGCGTATGACTTTAATCAAGAATTCAACTGGGGCGATAAAATCATTGCTCGTATTGGTGTTCGTAATGACCGTACTACTTTGGTGGGTGACGTTTCAAAATGGTTTACTTATCCACGTGCCAATGCAGCGATTAACCTTCATAAATTTGATTTCTTCAAAAGTGAGGCAATATCTCAGTTGAAAGTTCGTGCAGCATTTGGACAAACAGGAGGTTATCCATCATTTGGAGATATTTACTCTTTGTTAGTAGGTGTTAACTATGGTGGTAAATTGGGTTCAGTTTCACCAACATCAGTTGGAAACCCTGGAATTACCCCAGAAAGAGCTCAAGAATTAGAATATGGTGTTGATTTAGGTTTATTCAAAAATAAAATCACATTAGAGGCTACTTATTATGACAAAACTTTGAAAGATTTCTTATATCCTTTCCCTCTGTCTAACTCAACTGGAGCAACACAAATCAACGTTTATCCTGCTGGCGATATGAGTAACAAAGGTTTGGAAATAGGGTTAAATATTCAAGCTGTAAAGAATTCAAAAATAACTTGGTCAACAGGACTTCAGTACTGGTACAACCGTTCAAATGTTGATAGATTGGCAGTAGCTCCTTCATTTGTAGCAAGCTCTGGTTTTGGAAACTTTGGACGTTCAAGAATTCAACAAGGTTATTCTCCGACACTATTGTGGGGACGTGATGCTACTGGAAAATCTCCGCTTCCAATTAAAGAAGGGCAACCAGATTTCCAACTATCATGGAAAAATAATGTAACATTTGGAAATTTTGATTTCTCGATGTTATTGCACTGGCAACAAGGAGGTTACAACTCATCATTGAACCGAGAATTGAAAGATGAAGCAGGAACAACATTTGATTGGAGTGAAGCAGCAACTGCTGCTGATGGAAGTGCAACAGTTAAAGGTCTGAGCTCTCGTTTGTTTGGAAACCCTGGCTATGCAACAGAAGATTTCCTTTTCAGTACTACTTATGTTCGTTTGAGAGAAGTTGCGTTGAACTACACTATTCCAAAAGCATCGCTTACAAAAATATTTGGTGATGCAGTACAAGGTGTAAGAATTGGAGTTTCAGGACAAAATTTAGTGAACGTTTCTGATTATTTCAAATATAATTATGACCCAGAGGCTTCTAACTTCGGAAACCGTCCTATCGGTGGTAACATCGACTTGACTCCTTTCCCAAGTTCTAAGAAAGTATTCTTCAAGGTTGTACTTGATTTCTAATTCGTCAATAAATTATTTTCAGTAAATCAAAAATTAGAATTTTATGAAACTTAATATAAAAACTCTTCTTTTGGGTGCAACGCTACTTTCTTCTGCAACTTCTTGTAGTCTTTTGGAAGTAGATGCGTTAAAGGAACCCAATAACCCAACGTTGGAATCTGTATTGAAAGATGCCACACGAACTCAGATTAGTCAGTTAGGCAATGGTATGATGTTAGTGATGCGTACAGGTTATGCAGACATGGCTTCAATTTCAGGTTCTGTCGGACGTGAAATCGTTATTTTTGCTAAAACTGATAATCGTTATTATACAGAATTACAGGGACTTACAGCAATTGACGCAGGCGGAATTATGTTGCCTTGGTACAACAGTTATAACCAAACTCGTCGTCGTGCTGAATTAGTTGCACGTTCTGCTGCCAATACTGGAGCATTATCTGCCGAAGAAAAAGCTGCGGTAAAAGGTGCTGCTCGTACCGTACAGGCGTATGTAATGTTGAACTGTTTGAATATGTCTGGCGAAACAGGTATCCGTACTACATTCTCAGATTTACAGAGTCCAGGAGATTTATTGAAGCCAGGGAAATTTGTAAGTTATGCAGAAGGATTGGCTTACATTAAACAATTAATTGACGAAGGTGATGCTGAATTATCTAAAGCAGGATCTGCCGCTTTTCCTTTTCCAATGGCATCTGGTTGGGCTGGATTTAATACTCCTGCCAACATGAAAAAAGTAAACCGTGCTATTGCTGCACGTGTAGCGATGTATCAGAAAGATTGGGCTGGAATGAATACAGCTTTAGCTGCTTCATTTTTGGATTTGAAAGGTGGTTTAGCAACTGGACCAATGTTCAATTACTCAACAACTGCTGGTGATGCTGTGAATCCTTTCTTCAAACCAAAAGACGAAAGTAATACGCCTTGGGCTGCACAGAAAGATTTAGTAAAAGATGCAGAAGCAGGAGATACTCGTATTTTCGGTGCAAGCCGTTCTGAAGGTGGTGTCGCAAAAATTCGTAAAAGAGCTGCTTCTGTAACTTTAGGAGGCTTCCCCGTGTCTGATTTTGAGTCTCAGATTGCAGGAACAAACGTATCGCCAATGTCGATTATCCGTAATGAAGAATTGATTTTGATGAAAGCTGAGGCAGATATTCAAACTGGAAAATTAGCAGATGCTGAGGCAGAATTAGACATCATTCGTACTGCTAATGGTTTAGCTAAAATTGCAACAGCGAAACCAAAAGTTTCTGGTGATAAAGATGCTTTGATTACTGAATTATTGAATCAACGTCGTTACTCATTGTTTATGGAAGGTCACCGTTGGTTTGATATGCGTCGTTATAACTTATTGAGCAAGTTGCCTTTGGATTTACCTGCTCATAAAATTTGGGATAAATTTCCTAAGCAACAAAACGAAATTGACTGGGATAGTAATAATCCTTTGTAGTTTTTTTTAGAATATTTAGGAATAAAATAAAAAAGCCTTCGCAGTGAATTCTGTGAAGGCTTTTTCATGAAAAATCATCAACTTTGTGAAAAATAAATTTACATCAAACATCGAAATACGAGCATCGAAAGATTGAATGGCAAAAAAACAAAAATTTTACGTAGTCTGGCAAGGCAAACAAACGGGTGTTTTTGATACTTGGGCAGAAGCCGAAGAACAAATCAAGGGTGTTGAAAAGGCTCAGTATAAATCTTATGAAACCTTGAAAGAAGCCGAAAATGCGTTCAAAGGGAATTATTGGCAGGCAGTTCAGAAAGGGCAAAAAGGAGGTACTGGAACACAACAGAAATCAAGTGCATTGGTCGGGAAGCCCAATATGAATAGTATATCCGTAGATGCAGCCTGTGCAGGAAACCCAGGAGTTTTAGAGTATCAGGGAGTAGAAACGGCTACTAAAAAATTACTTTTTGCGATGGGGCCATTTCCCGTCGGCACAGTGAACATAGGAGAGTTTTTGGCAATTGTTCATGCTTTAGCATTGCTTAAAAAACATAATTCTGATTTGCCGCTTTATTCAGACTCCAGAACGGCAATTAGTTGGGTAAAAAATAAGGCAATCAAAACAACATTAGAACGAAATGCCAAAACAGAAGAGCTTTTTGAACTAACAGACCGAGCCGTTTTATGGCTGAAAAATAACCAATACACCACCAAAGTTTTGAAATGGGAGACCGAATTTTGGGGAGAAAATCCAGCCGATTTTGGGAGAAAAGGATAATTGAAATTAAAAATTGAGAATTAAGAATTAAAAATTATGCCTCCCGAGTTTTCTAAAATTATCTGTTCCTAATTTTTAATTTTACATTTCTAATTCATAATTAACCAAGTGTTCCAATTCAAACAATTCAAGATTCTGCAAGATAAAACTGCCATGAAAGTTAGTACAGATGCGTGTGTCTTGGGGGCTTATGCGGATGTGAGTGAATGTAAACGAATCTTGGACATTGGTACTGGTACAGGGTTGCTTACAATGATGATTGCCCAAAGAAATCAAGGTGTGTTGGTTGATGCCGTAGAAATTGACGAAGGTGCTTATAACCAAGCAGTTGAAAATATTGGAGATAGTATTTTTAGAGAACGAATTAACGTTTTCAATAGCACTATTCAGCAATTTCAAACGGATAATTTGTATGATTTGATAGTCTCAAATCCACCATTTTATCAGAATCATTTGCAGTCTAATAAATCTCAAAAAAATTTAGCTCACCATACCATAAGTTTATCTTTTGAAGATTTGATGGCTTCCGTAAATAAATTTTTGCAACCCAATGGCACATTTGTTGTTTTATTACCAATGTATGAGACTTCTTGTTTGATGGAAATTGCGGCTCAGTTTCAACTTTTTCCACAGAAACAATTACAAATCAGACACCGACAAAATTCTAAAATTCTCAGAATTATTACGACCTTTGGGTATTCAGAGAAACAAACACTTGTCGAAGAACTAATTATCAAAAATCCAGATGAGACTTATACTCAGGATTTTAAAGAACTCTTGAGGGAGTTTTATTTGATATTTTAGTTCTTAGTACGACTTGACAAGTCATGTTACAAAGAATAATTTCAAATCCGTCAAAAAACAACCTTACAAAATGCTTGACATTTCAGTAGTTATACCGCTTTTTAATGAAGAAGAATCTCTTCCCGAACTCGCCACTTGGATAGAAAAAGTGATGACTGAACATAATTTTAGTTATGAAGTTATCTTTATCAATGATGGTAGTCGTGATAATTCTTGGAAAGTGATTAAAGAGATTTCTAAGAATAATACTAATTTTAGGGGTATTTGCTTTAGCAGAAATTATGGTAAATCTGCCGCTCTTCACACAGGTTTTAAAGCTGCCGAAGGTGAAGTAGTTATTACGATGGATGCCGACTTGCAAGATAGTCCAGATGAGATACCAGAGTTGTACAGAATGATAAAAGAAGATGATTTCGACTTGGTATCTGGGTGGAAAAAGAAACGTTTTGACCCACTCACTAAGACTATTCCAACTAAACTTTACAATTCTGCAATTAGCTGGTTGTCAGGGATTAAGCTCCATGATAATAACTGTGGACTGAAAGCCTACAAAAAAGAAGTTATCAAAACGATACGACTTTATGGCGAAATGCACCGTTATATTCCTGTGCAAGCCAATTGGAACGGATTTAATAAAATTGGGGAAAAAGTAGTACAGCATCAAGCCAGAAAATACGGCACAACCAAATTCGGTATTGAGCGTTTTTTGTATGGTTTACTCGATTTACTCTCTATTACTTTTGTACAAAAATTCGGCAAACGTCCGATGCACCTTTTTGGTGGTCTTGGTGTGTTTTCGTTTCTCATCGGAACGTTCATAACGCTCTACTTGATTGGGGATAAAATTTATAGTATTACCCAAAATATGAAATTCCGCAATGTGACAGATAACCCTTTGTTTTATCTCGCATTGGTGGCAATAATTATAGGCTCACAGTTATTTTTAGCAGGATTCATCGGAGAACTCATGACAATGAATTCAGACCGTACTACCAATTATCAGATTCGAGAAGAAGTGTGATTAGCTTTAACTTCTAATTCAAAATTGAGAATTGAAAAATGAATTGACAACCATTTTTAATTCTTAATTTTGAATTTCCAATTTCCCCCTGCCTCATGAAAAAATCATCCATATTCCTTTTTTTGTATTTGATTGGTTTTCAGACACTTGCACAATCGCCCAAACGAGAGTTTAGGGGTGCTTGGATTGCGACTGTCGGAAATATTGATTATCCTTCGAGCAAAACGCTGACGACTGCTCAACAACAAGCAGAATTTATTAAAATTCTTGACCAACACCAACAAGCGGGTATCAATGCTGTGATGGTACAAGTTCGTTCTTACGGAGATGCTTTCTATCCTTCTGAACTCGTTCCATGGTCTGAATATTTGACAGGAAGACAAGGAAAAGCTCCAGAACCTTTGTACGACCCCGTAGCATTTATGATTTCTGAATGTCGGAAGCGGAATATTGAATTTCATGCGTGGTTCAATCCGTATCGGGTAGTTTTAAATGTCAATACAGCAACATTAGACACTAAACACGTAGCTATAAAGCACCCTGATTGGCTTTTGGCTTATGGTAATCTGCGAATCCTTGACCCTGGTAATCAGGAAGTTAGAAAACACGTCACCCAAGTTGTGATGGAAGTAGCAAAGCGTTATGATGTTGATGGAATTCATTTTGACGATTATTTCTATCCTTATCCAGCGACTGGTCTAACGGTTAATGATTCAACATCTTTCAAAAAAGACCCTCGTGGTTTTACCAAAAAAGATGATTGGCGACGAGACAATGTTGACTTGATGGTAAAAGCAGTTGCAGACAGTTTGAAGGCAGCTAAACCGTGGGTAAAATTCGGTATTTCTCCCTTTGGAATTTGGCAAAATAAATCAAAGACTCAACCTTTAGGCTCTGATACTAATGGAGGAGAGAGTTATAATGAGATTTACTGCAATTCCCGAAAATGGCTCGAAAATCGTTGGGTGGACTATATTATGCCACAATTGTATTGGTATATTGGCTTCAACCTTGCAGATTTTTCAATTTTAGTGCCGTGGTGGGCAAATAATTCATTTGATAGTCATTTGTACATTGGGCATGGGGCATACAGAATCAATGAAAGTGCAGTTTGGCAAAATCCTTCTGAAATGCCAAGGCAAATTCGGATAGTTCGGAATACTGCAAAAGTTCAGGGAAGTGCTTTTTATAATACCAATACATTGAACAAAAATCTCCTTGGTTTTAGAGACTCTTTGGTAACGAATCTTTATAAAAAACCTGCTCTAATGCCCACAATGGCATGGAAAGACGTGGTTGCTCCAAATCCACCACAAACGCTGACGGTTTCGGCAAGTACTGCTGGAGTTACGTTGAAATGGAATAAACCAAGTGCTGGAACTTCCGAAATTGAGAAAATTAGAGGTTACGTTGTCTATCGTTTTGCAAATGATGAAAAGGTAGATTTGACAAAATCGAACGGTATCCGAACCATTATTCCGAAAGATACTAATGCCTATTTTGATGCCGAAGCTAACCCACAGGCACAACGTTATACATACATAGTGACGGCACTCGATCGACTCCATAATGAAAGTTCGGCATCTAATAACGCCACGATTATTCTTGTGACAGGCACAGAAACTAATGAAAATCCTGCGACTCAGCTTTTTCAGAATGCTCCAAATCCGTTTTCAGAATTCACAAAAATCAATTATCATCTTGCAAAAACCAGCCATGTAAAGCTCAGAATATTAGATTTATTCGGAAAAGAGCATTCTATTTTAGTTAATGAAAAACAAGTATCTGGTGATTATAGCATTGATTTTCAGAATTTTAGCATTGCTACTGGAGCATACATTTACGTGCTTGAAACCGATGATGAAGTCCTGAGTCGGAGAATGTTAGTAGCGAAGTAATATCCCGAAATTAGTGAGTGACCATTATAACCAAGTAAAGACAACGTCTTGCTCAACTTCTGGACTTAAACTTCTTGAAACTGGACAAGCATGAGCAATTTTTTCATATTTTGCCTTTTGGTCATCGTCCAAAACAATATTAGTTGTCATACTGAGTTTTATCTCAAGACGAGCAATTTTCCGAGGAGGCTGAGTAGTCATAATTTTAGATACTTCTACTTTTGAACCAGATAATTCGATGCCATCACGTTGGGCAAAAATTGCCATAGTTGTCATCATACAAGTGCCTGTTGCAGTAGCTACGAGGTCTGTCGGAGAGAAAGCCTCACCTTTACCCATGTTATCAGTTGGGGCATCGGTCAATATTTTTGTTCCTGATTGTAAATGTGTTGATTCTGTTCTGAGGTCACCCAGATAAGTAGTTGATACTGTTGGCATGAGGAGTTTGATTTTAAATTGATAAAATACTGATTTTCAGAGAGGTTAACTTCAAGGTAAATGAAAAAAACTCGAACTTTTTCTCTCAGAATTTGTTTTTTCTTAAAATTAAGATTTTTAAATAGAATATTCTTAAATTTAGCATTTATAAAGTAAGAAGAATTTCAACGCACATTTCGTGAAAAATAAATACAGCATATTATCTCTTTTTTTCTTTTGGACAATTTGCTTCAATATGGCGAATGCCCAAAGAAAAAATGTTCCTACCAAACAAGCAGACGGAAATGAAGAAGACTATCATTCTTCGTTTGGCGTAGGAATCACCACCAATACAAACTCTGGTTTGTTGGGTGGTTTAATGTTCAGAAAAATGATTGGGTCAAGCAATAATGATTTACACAGCCAATCACAATACCTGAATTTAGAGATTGTCAATGTAAAACATTACCGTGAAGGAACTTCTCAGGCAGGCGGTAATGGACGAAATTATGTTTCTGGAAAAGAAAATTACCTTTTTGCGATTCGTCCTCAGTACGGGCGTGAAATTACACTTTTCAAAAGGTCATCTGATGGCGGTGTAAATATTAGTGCAATTTTGGCTGGAGGACCAACCATTGGCTTATTGAAACCTTATTACCTTGATATTTCTTACACTGAGGGAGGCAAAGGAAAAACAGCCAGTGTGCCTGCAAATGCTAATCTATCAACTCAATATACAAAAGGCTTCCAAGTATTTGGTGCGGGTAGTTTCTTCTCTGGTTTTGATGAAGTATCAATAGTACCAGGGGCAAATGTGAAATTAGCTTTTGACATAGAATTAGATGCTTTCAGACAAAGTAATATTAGTCTCGAAGTAGGTTTTCTTGCTGAAGCATATACCAAAGCAGTACCCATAATGTATGCAGCCCAAAATAGAAATTTATTTACTTCGGGTTACATTACAGTGTTTTTTGGAAAGAAAAAATGAGCAATTTGAGGATGAAGCTGTTTAAATTTTCTCTTTTGACTAAAATTGACTCTTTTTAACCCCAGTCTTCTAAAATTCTTTCAATGTAGCTCTGCTATATGTCAAAAATTTTAAAAAACTGGTTTTAAAAATAGCCTGATTTTAAAACAAAACAGAAATTTTAAACAGCTTCGATTTGAAAATGATATAATTTGAAAATTATTCTCCCAGAAACTGCAATGGATTTAATCTTTTGCAGTTTTTTTATGACTTTAGAATGGGATTTATACAGAATCTTAGAAACAAGCCCGACTTTCGGAACATGAAAATATAAAATGATGTTACCTTTGTGATGTAATTATTGAAATTCAATACGGACATCAAGCATCGAAAAACGAATAAAGTAATGATAGAACTTCCAGTAATAGCTCCTGTTGTAAAACATAATAAAAAACCAGATTGGCTAAGGGTAAAATTGCCAATCGGTCAAGAATATGCCAAAGTCCGTAAGATTGTAGATGAATACAAACTACACACCATTTGCCAGTCTGGTAGTTGTCCAAATATGGGGGAATGTTGGGGAGCGGGAACGGCAACATTCATGATTTTAGGAAATGTCTGTACACGGTCATGTACTTTTTGTGCAGTAGCAACGGGTCGTCCAGTAGAATATGACCAAGATGAACCACGCAGAGTTGCGGAAGCGATAAAATTAATGGGCGTAAAACACGCCGTGATTACCTCTGTAAATCGGGATGAATTGAAAGACCGTGGAGCGGAAGTTTGGTATCAGACTGTGGTTCAGGTGAAGGAATCGTCGCCAACAACAACTATCGAAACATTGATTCCTGATACAAAAGGCAATTGGGATGCACTTTATAGAATGATTGATGGCGGGCAAGAAGTGGTGTCTCACAACATGGAAACGATTGAAAGATTGTACCGAAATGTTCGTCCACAGGCAAGATATGCAAGAAGTTTAGAGCAAACCAAAAGAACCAAAGAATACGGAAAACGCACAAAATCTGGTATTATGTTGGGCTTGGGCGAAACACAGGAAGAAGTTTTTAAAGCCATTGATGATTTGGTAGAAAATGGTTTGGATGTTTTGACTTTAGGGCAATACCTTCAACCAACCAAAATGCACCACGAAGTAATTGAATGGATTCATCCTGAGACTTTTGCGATGTACAAAGAAGAAGGTTTAAAACGTGGGTTGAAATACGTGGAATCTGGTGCTTTGGTAAGAAGTAGTTATCATGCCGAAAAACATATTTGATAAATGCGTACGAAAAAACCTTACCCCCGACCCCTCTCCAATTCCATTGTGGCTACTGAGAGGGGAGAAAATCGGCGACAAATGCTCCCCTCTCAGCAGGAGAGGGGTTGGGGGTGAGGTTTAAGCGAGTAAAGATTTTAATTGCATTAATGAATACATTGTTCCGTTAAATTTTCAATCTTACATTCTTAATTTTTAATCCCTTCTAAATCTTCAACCAATGTCACTGAAGACAAAATTCTTAATCATACGTTTTTCTTCTATTGGTGATATTATCCTGACTACGCCCGTTGTTCGTTGCCTAAAAAAACAATTCCCTGAAGCTGAAGTTCATTTTGTAACTAAGAAAAATTACAAATCCCTTCTCGAAAATAATCCTTATATCGACCAAGTATTTTTATTGGAAAGCTCTCTTTTTGATTTACTAAAACTCTTAAAATCAAAGGATTATGATTTTGTAATTGATTTGCACAACAATCTTCGTTCGGGAATTATCAAGAATTATTTGCGAATATTTTCTTGGTTAAATCTATTTCAGGAAAAATCATCTCTAAAAACTTTTAGTTTCGATAAATTGAATTTCAGCAAGTGGATTTTGGTAAAATTCAAGAAAAATATTTTGCCAAATGTGCATATTGTCGATAGATATTTGAAGACTTTATCATCTTTTGGAATCAAAAATGATAATGAAGGATTGGATTATTTTATTCCAGAAAGTGATATTTTCGACCTCTACAACTTACCCGAAAACTACCAAAAGGATTATGTAGTTTATGCCATCGGTGGACAGCATGAAACCAAGAAACTACCCTTAAAAAAAATGATAGAACTTTGTGAGACTATCCAAAAATCCTTGATTTTAATAGGTGGAAAAGAGGATTTTGAACAAGGCGAAAAATTGGCATCTGAGCTTCAAGAGAAAAAAGAAATAATGAATCTTTGTGGGAAATTAAACCTAAATCAGTCGGCATCAATCATAAAACAGTCCGATTTGGTTTATACCCACGACACAGGCATGATGCACGTTGCGGCGGCTTTGAAGAAAAATATTATTTCTATTTGGGGAAATACCATGCCTGCTTTGGGAATGTACCCGTATCAGACTAATTTTGAAGTGATAGAAAACAAAGATTTGCATTGCCGACCATGTTCAAAAATTGGTTATAATAAATGTCCCCTGGGGCATTTTAGGTGTATGAATGAGTTGAAGTTTTGAGTTTAACTACTTTATTGTATGAAAAATATTAACATAGGTTTATTACAAATGTCTTGCTCGGCAGATGTTGCAGACAATATGCAGAAAGCCATAAAAGGTATTCGTGAGGCAGCCGCAAAAGGGGCGAATATTGTGTGTTTACAAGAACTTTTTTGTTCCTTGTATTTTTGTGATGTTGAAGACCATGCCAATTTTAATTTGGCAGAATCTATTCCTGGACCTTCCACGGACACACTTTCTGTGGTTGCGAAGGAATTGGGTGTGGTGATTATTGCATCGCTTTTCGAGAAACGTGCGGCTGGGTTGTACCATAATACTACCGCAGTTTTGGATGCTGACGGAACATATTTGGGGAAATATCGAAAAATGCATATTCCTGACGACCCAGGCTATTACGAAAAATTCTACTTCACGCCAGGTGATGCCTCGAAAGAGGACTTGGGGTATAGGATTTTTGAAACAAAATTTGCTAAAATTGGCGTACTCATTTGTTGGGATCAGTGGTATCCAGAGGCAGCAAGAATTACGGCTTTGATGGGGGCAGATGTACTTTTTTATCCAACGGCAATTGGTTGGGATACCACAGAAACTGACCCAAATATGAACCGAGAACAATATAATGCTTGGCAGACAATTCAGCGTTCGCACGCTGTGGCGAATGGCGTATATGTAGTATCCGTGAACAGAGTTGGGCGAGAAGCCGACCAGCAATTCTGGGGAGGAAGTTTTGTTGCAAACCCATTCGGGAGTTTATTGTATTTAGGTTCGCACGACCAAGAGGAAGTTCATGTACAGGAAATTGATTTAGACAAAACAGAATATTACCGCTCGACTTGGCCCTATTTACGAGACCGAAGAATAGATTCTTATGCCCCGATTTTGAGGAGGTTTATTGATTAGAAAATGCTTATGAAATTCGCAATAATAATTTTTATCAATTTAAGTCTGTTTTGGTCTTGTCAATATTCAAAATCCGACAAGATGAATAAAGACAATTTGGTAACCATAGACTTACAGCCTTTCAAGGGTGTTTCAAAAAAAGAACAAATTTTTATTGCGAATGAAATCAAGAAGGTTTACCCCCACATCCAGTTATTACCTTCAATTGAACTACCTAAATCTACTTTTTACGCAAAAAGAAATAGATATAGAGCAGATTCATTGATTAAATATTTGAGTCGAAAAACTCCAGAGGGGCATATTACAATCGGTCTTACTGCTAACGATATAAGTACAACAAAAGATGAAATTCCTGACTGGGGAGTAATGGGCTTAGGATTTTGCCCTGGAGTAGCGTGTATTGCTTCAAGTTTTCGACTTTCTAAAAAGGATAAACAGACACAATTTTTCAAGATTTCAATTCATGAGTTAGGGCATACTCAGGGCTTACCTCATTGCCCAGTAAAATCTTGTTTTATGCGTGATGCTGAAGGTCAAAATCCAACAAATGAAGAAAAAGAGTTTTGCCAAAATTGTAAATCATGCTTGAATAAAAAAGGATGGGATTTTAAATAATATTGACGAAATACCCCCTCAAAAGAGTCTAAAATTTAGACAACAGTTTCACTATATATCTATGATTATTGAAAGTAAAGGGATAAAGATTGGTAAATATTATATACCTCCGTTTCATTTGCAAGAAGGTGAAATTGTGGTATTGTATTTATTCAGTGGGCAACATTTTTACGAATTAGCAGAACATCTTAAAGATCTATTTACTGGAAAAATTGTACATGAAAATGTAGAAATTTATGAAAAAATGACATTTGTTGAACATTTCGGAGACCCATGTCTCAGACGACTATTCTATCCGTTAACAGTTAGCGAATATTTAAAGAAAAATGCTAACACTACGAGCCATTTTGCGATAAAAATCTATGAAAATCAGGATATAATTCCAAACCAAAAAGTAAATCATTTATCTGGTAATTCAAGAAAATTATTGAGTCTTTATTCAACACTTTCCTTCACAAAAAACATAATATTTGACCTCATAGGACAAGGACCAAAAGAAGCTGAAATTATTTATAGAACAGTGAAAGAGACCGTTGTTTTTAATGGTGGTTCTGCAATTTTACTTGATAACTTTAAAGATTTGAGAGATGACTGTACAAGATACATAGAAGTAGAAATGGTAGAATGAAAAATTGACTTATTTTGGAGAAACATTGTCTTTTTGTCATTCTGCCATTTTATTCCTCATAGATTCTCCCTCACTTCCAACAACAACTCATTCACAAAATCATCATCAACATCATCGGGTAAATCGCTGTTTTTGAAAAAAACATTGAGTCTTTCGATGTCTTCTTCGGCTTTTTGCATGAAGTTGTCGAGGTTGATTTCTCCTTTACGGATTTTCAGTAAATCTTGGGCATTGGGTCTTCTGACGATGATAGTTTTTTGTTCGGCAATCTCCAAAGCCATGTCTAATAATCGCTGACAATGTAGGAGATTTTTACCATCAATTTGTTGTCCGTGCGTCTCAATATCCACGTAGCGTTGCGTATTGCGGTTTTTTAGCCAATCGGTATATTGCAAATAATCCTTGCAGTGCATCGAATATCCGTCTTTGTTATAGTACAAAATCGCTAAATCTTTCTCTTCTTTTGGCACTGAACTAAGGATTAATTCATTACTTTTTTCAGATGAAATTCCACGATAACCTAACGAATTCGTAGGGTCATGATAAAGAGCAAAACAATCTCTAAAATGATTTAATCCGATCAATCCACAATGCTTTTCTTCTAAATTATTGTCTTTCAAAAATACCTCCAAGGCAATAGTTTTGCCATTTTGATACACATAACAAAAGTCCATCGGGGTTTTTCTGAGCATCTTTTCTTTTTCCCAATTCATCTTTTTATCAAGTCCTCTTGCCTTCTTGATTTGGGCAACAGCATATCCACCAAAAGAGTGTAAGCATTTCTTAGTCAGGAACTTATCCCGATGTTTGAGAATCAAATCAAAGGCTGGATGTTTTTCGATGATGCAGTCTTCGGGCATATACAATAACTCCAACATCGTAGGATTGGCAGATTTGAGCAATTGCAAAAACCGCCGAACTTCATAATAACATTCGTCTTTCGATACCTCGATTTGTTCTTTGTACCCAAAGCCCACCAAGTCTCGTGTGGGTTGTACATACACGCCCTTGAAGTCAGTGTCTGACCCCGCAGTATTTGTTCCGTAGGCTTGGCTACCTACTATGGATTTGAAGATTATTTTCATTTTTTTTTACCGCAAGGATGCTATGACGCAAGTTTTCCCTCCCGTCTTTGCGTCCTTGCGGTGATTAAATTTTATCTGCAAATGGCTTCTGATAATCAGGTTTAAGCATTTTCCAGATTACATCCTGATAACTTTGACCATCCAACATTTTAAACATGACTGATGGATATTGACATTTCAAAAAATACAAAGCTGTCTCTTTTCTATTTTCCAAAACCTTGAAATCCATTTTGGCTTGTACCTCAATTTCGGAATAATTTTTCAATAATTGAGCTTTGGTATCTTTTACCCAATCATAAAATTCGTCAGGCACTCTGTCCAACAAAGGGGCAAAATCTTTGTCGTCTTTCAAAAACTCCCAAATATCCTGATTTGATATTTGCGTTACGATTCGGTGAAGTCTTTGGTATTCTTCAAACTTGACTTTCAACCGAAATCCATTATTGAATTTCACGACAAATCCTTCTTTATTGTCTTCTTCTAATTGCTTTAATTTCGATAAATCGTTCAAGCCATTGTAGCGTTTAACGATTGGGAAAAATTGTTTGTCCGAAGACGTTTCATGAAACGTCTCTACGGGAATTTCAATACCTGTTTTAGTATCAATAATTGCCAATAAAACTAATTTACGTTCATTGCCATAATCCAAAACGATACGATTTTCAGGATAAATAATCTCGAATAAATAGGTTTTTGATTTGTCTAACAATGGAATCACCTCCGCATATTGCGTATGTAACATCTCCGTAGCCACCTGTGCTTGTTCACTCACGAATGAGCCACGAGTAGCTATAAAGCATTGACTTTCAATCCAATACAAAATCCCCAAAGAGCCATCCATCTTTTCATAGACTTCAAAAGATTCATTTGGAACAGTCTGATTTTCAAGTTCTTCCAAATTAAAAAACTTCTTGAACGGACGAGCCACGACATTAAAATCCTTATCCAAAATCAACCCACGACAAGCCAAAGTCCAGTCATTCCAAA
>JAAFJL010000103.1 GCA_013298865.1 Cytophagales bacterium
TCTTCTTTTCTTTAAAGAATCAACGTCTTTTTTCAATTGCTCGTTTTCTTTCTTCATTTCAATCATGTACAATGTCAATTCTTCGATTTTCTCTAATAATTTAACATCTGTCTTGTGCAAATCGTTACCGTTCTGAACCATTTCAGCAGCAGAAGGAACATTTGGTAAGTGATTGTTTTTCTCGATATATTTAGCAACATCAGTTAAAGACATACGATTGTAGTTCTTTCCGAAAACATAATCTGCCCACTCATCAGTACCTTTGATAGCCACTTTCACTTTCTCAGTTAAGATACCATCGGCAACAAATAAAGAATAACCATTTTTTATAAGTTTAGTACTAATATCTCCAATAATAATCTGTTGCTTATTTGTCTTAGTTATCAACACTCCATCTTCTAATTTCCAATTATCAGAGAAAGAAGAAGTACTCAGTTTAGTTAATTTAGAATTAATGTCAGTAATTTGATTAGTCATTGATAATACTTTGCTATCAAGTTTATCCACTTTTTCATTTAACTCTCCATTATTACCTTCTGTACTTGTAATACCATCTGGGTTACCTAATCTTGCAGTGGCACCAGAGGCTGCCCAAACAATTTCCCCAGTATTATCAACTGTCAAATATCCCTGATTTGGAGTTCTTACACCTGAAGTCACACCTGTACCAAGAAGACTTGCATTTTTGATACCACTTTTAGCCGATGCAGTACCTCCAATTTCTAATTTAGCTGTTGGAGCTGATGTACCGATACCTACATTTGTACTTGAAGAAGCTCCATTCAAACCAGTAATGCTCCCTAATACCAAACTATTATTCTGCGTAACAGTAGCATTTGCTCCAATAGCGGTAGCATTTGTAAGAGAAGTACCTATACCAGCATTATAACCCAAATAAGTATTTTCACTACCTGTGTTAAAATATCCAGCACTGTTACCAATAAAAACATTTTTTTCTCCTGATAAGCTATTAAAACCTGCATTTACACCTAAGTAAGCATTATAACTTCCTGAGGTATTCTTATTCCCAGCGTAGGCACCAAAGAAGAAATTTTGTTGACCACTTACATTTTGATAGCCAGCTCCAAAACCCGAAAAAGAGTTGTAAGCTCCTGTTGTATTAGCTGAGCCAGCACCATTTCCTGTAAATATATTGTAATCTCCAGTACTAGCAGCTGGCTTAGTACCAACATATATATTATTAGACTGTAGTCCTAACACTTCTGATCCTCCAATTTTAAAGTAAGATGACGAAGATATATTCAGTCCTCCACCCGTAACATCAACAGCATTTGTGATTGTCAATGGTTGCCCCAAAGGAGCAGTAATTGTTTGAGAAAAACCAGCGAAACATATTAATACAGTCGCTGAGCTAAGTAAAAAATTTTTCATGTTATTGTTTGTGTTTTAATTGTCTAAATTCCTTTTTTAGTTAATACAATATAAATAGTTTTGAAAATTATTTTTAATTCTAACATAACAGTCCAGTTCTTTATGTAGTATAAATCATACATTAGTTTATGTCTTGCATCATGAAGACCTGCTCCGTAAGGATACATAACTTGTGCATATCCTGTGATACCCTGTTTTACCATGTGCCGATTGCTGTATAGCGGTATTTGCTCCTCAAAAGAATCAGTAAAAAATTTACGCTCAGGTCTTGGACCAATCATTGACATTTCTCCTTTAAGTATATTTAAGAGTTGTGGCAGTTCATCAATTCTAACTGCTCTCATCCACTTACCATATTCAAAAATTCTATTATCATTTTTTGAAGAGAATTGAGCTCCGTTCTTTTCCGCATCTAATCGCATCGACCTAAATTTCATACACACAAACTCTTTTTCTCTTATTCCAACTCTTTTCTGTCCAAAAAACACTGGACCAGGTGATTCATTTCTTATGCGATAATAACTTAACAACCAAAAAGGTGTTGTTACAAAAATTAAAATTATTGATGACAAAACATCTGTCATTTTCTTCAAGAGACGAACATACAAGTTAAAATATTTGAAACTATAGTTTGAAATTGAAGAATCTTCATCGTATTTAGACGCTATATAGATTTTATTAAGTACTCTTTCACAGAAATCTTCAACTTTCCAAATTTCTATCTTTTTACTTTCTTTTACTACCAATTCATAAACTGCATTGTGGAAATCATCATAATTAGTATTAATAATTAAGTGTATTTGTTGATAATTTGTCAGTAAACTACTGGTTATCGATTGATAATCTTCTATTTGAGGAACTAAAATTAGCTTTGAATATTTATTTAATAGTTTTTTTAAATCTTGTTTATTCAAAAAATAATCATATCCTGCAATAATTAATATTTTTCCAGAAAAATTGCTTTTGCTTTTAATCTGATGGATTAATCCATCAAAATTGTTTACTTTCTTATAGGTTAAATCATAATTTTTCATACCATTTTTTACTAATATTATTATGAGTGAGACAAATGTATTAATAACTTATCTATAAATAAATTAAGAACACTATTAAATATGTAATAATTTATTATTTGGTGAAATTTTAACATTTAAAATAAAATATTGAATGTTGAATTTACATTATAATGTACAGGCATTACTAATCTTTATGTTATTTTGACAAAGAGTTATTAACTTATTCTAAACATTAAAGGGTTTCATGCTTGATGTTTAAGATAATGAATAAATTCTTACGATAAGCCCCCGTTTCATAAAAAAAGTTTTTTACATAGTTTCGTAGCATCTCCCAATAAAATTGGCTATAATCCAAATTTTACTTTTTCATGTAAATTCTTGAACAATGATATTAAGCCATCCCAAATAACTTTTTGAGCAAACTTTTCTTTAATTATGGCTCTACCATTTACTCCATGTTCTTTTCTTAATTGTGGTTGTTCTAAATAGTATACTATCTTATTTTCTAAATCAATGTAGTTTCTTATTTCAATAGATAATCCATTAATCCCATTTTTAATAACATCAATACATCCTGTTGCATTTGTAGAAATTAATGGCAATTCCATAGCAGATGCTTCTAAAAGGACATTAGGTAAACCTTCTCTGTAGCTTGGTAAAACAAAAATATCTATAACAGGATAGTACTCTTCTATATTTTCTACTTCCCCTAAATATATAATACCCTCTTGATATTTTATATCATCAATGATTGCTTGTGGCAATCCATCACGTTCATCAAGAGGTCCTACTATTAGCAACCTAATATTTTCTACTTTACTTTTAATATTATTCCAAGCTAATATCAATTCTATAATTCCTTTATCATTTGCTAGTCTACCTACAAAGCCAATTACCCTATCATTTTGATTAATCCCTAATATTTTTTTAAGATTAATGTTGTAATCGATTGAATACTTAGAAGGGTTAAATCTTTCCGCATAATCAATCCCATTAGCACTACCTCCCGCTATTACATTTATTTTATCTGCTGGGCAAAGGGAGTTATCAATTATAAGTTGGCGAAGAGAGCTACTTACGGCAATAACATTTAAGGCAAGAAAACAAGAAATTCGTTCGGTTATCTTCAATATAATTTTTTTTATCCCCTTAGCAGTCTCAAATGGAACGCCATGAATTGTATATACTTTTACTGGAACAAAGGCTAATGTTGCAGCAATCATTCCAAGAAGTCCTCCTTTCGGAGTGTGACCACTTACAATATCAATTTTTTTCTTTCTTAGGTAGTTCTTAATTCTAAAAATAGCGATAATATCCGAGATGATACTGATTTTTCTTTTAATTTCAACTGTAAAGAATTCGACTCCCTCCTTCTCACAAAAAATTTCAAGTCCTTCTCCTGAAGAACAGATAATAAATACTTCAAAACCATGATTTTTGAAATATGAAACTTGTCCTTTAAAGTTTTGCAATTGAAATGGATTAGTAACTATATTTACAATTCTTATTTTACGCATCCTATTTATTATGTTAATAACACAAATACCTCTATTTTCCTTCAAATATAGACTCAATATAAATTTAAGTTCAATGTAAAAAGGAATTATTTACAGCTCTATTTTGATATTTTCAAGAAAAAGGGTTCTAAATCTATCTATTATAATATCAATATTAAATGAAGAAGCTCGTTTTTTTGACTTTGATATGTAATTTTCTCTCAAATTTAAGTTGGTATATATTTCCAACATTGCTTTTGCTAAAAAAATATGATTATTTATCGGTACAAGTAAACCATATTCAGCAAATTCTACTCCTGTATCTATTTGATATTCATTTTCAGTATAAGGGGCTAATATTTCTCTTGGACCTGATTTACAATCGGTTGCAACCACGGGTAACTCCATACCCAAAGCCTCTAAAATTACATTGGGAAATCCTTCAATATTAGATGGTGACACAAAGCAATCTGCTATTTTCAAATATGCACATGGACTAGAATGAAAACCTACGAAAAGAATTTTATCTTCAAGATTTAAATCTCTAACTTTTTTTTTCATGTGAATTAACTCTGGTCCATCACCAATAAGTATTAACCTTACACTTTCTGACTTAATTTTATCAAAGGCATCAATTAATACATTCTTATTTTTATAAGTAAAAAAGTTTCCCACATTAATAAACGTAAAATCATTCGTCTTGTGTATTTCATCTTTAAATGAGGTATCAAATGACAGATTATTTAGATCGATGGGATTATAAATCACTTCATATTCATTCACTATTTTAAGCCTACTTTCTAAGCTATGTTGAACACCTTTAGAGTTCGGAATAATTTTATCTGCAAACGGATACAGCTTTCGTATTAATTTTAATACCAATAACCCTTTAAATGTTTTTTCATCATACATCTCTGTTGTCATTGTTCTCTCACTAATAATTACCTTTCCATCCCATTTACTCTTATTCAAGAATGATGAAATTAGATTTGGCAGTGTAAGTAAAGAAAAAATTAATGTTATATTATTTACTTCAAGATATTTTCTTAGTGACTTAGCGTAAAATGGAATCAAGATATAATTGAAAACTTTATTTTTATGGACTTTTTTAATAATATGAATTATTTGATTTTGTGGTATTTCAAAATCAATCTTATTCTCCATCATTATTAAATGTAGTTCAAAATCTTTCTGTAAATTTTGCAATAGAATTGATACAACTCTCTCTGCCCCTCCTCGAGCAAGAGAATTTATGTATATTGCTATTTTTTGCTTCTCCATTATATTTCACTTCTTTTTTAGAACTATTTTGAAGTGGCTAAATAAAAAATACGCAAAAACCCTATTCCCCAACATCCACTTTCCTAAACTTCCTAAAGCTTCATGTGAGGTCCACTCTACAAGGGTTCTTATATCTTGAAAACCACTCTTTTTTAATAAATTCAACCAAGTACTTGGATTTTGGTGTTTATGCCATTCAATGCTCATTGCAAATGGACTTTTTAATCCTAAATCATTAAAAAAATTTCTTCTACCACAATCTGCAATAACAACAACACCATCATCTTCAAGAAGATCATTAAGTTGCTTGAAAATATTGATATACTTATCTTCGGCAGTGGAATCTTTTAATAAAATTTCACACGCAGGCTCATCAAGATGATTTATTGAATTATGAAAAATTACAATATTAAATTTTGAGGAATTTTTTAAACAAAAAGATTGGAATGTCTCATTCAAATTCTCAGCTTGAGTATTAATTCCTGCTTCTTTCTTAAATTTTTCAAATATACGGCGTACCCCAGAAGTTGACCCCTCTAATTCTGGTTCTAAACAGATAGCCATTTTTGCCCCTTGTTTTGCGGCGTATAGTGCCAGCAATCCAGCACCACCACCAACATCTAAGACTTTTTTATTCTTAACTTCAATCCCTTTGAACATATAATCAAGATGATTTTTTATATATATGTCTTTATTAAATCTCCTCTTCTTATAAAAAATTCCATATTCAATTACCTTTTGATAAAAAGTACTGTCATTATATTCCATAATATTTTATTTTAATTTATTTAATCATTTGATTGTCACCCTATTGATTTCTATTTTTTGGCCCAAAGAAACGAGGTCCCGCTGGAAATGAGTCTCTTTTCCTTAAATTGAATACAAGTTGAATCCTTTGTTTTATATAGTTAGAAAAGAGTAGTAGTTTTGTAGTTTTAATGCCATATTTTTTTCTTTCAACAAAATCAATATGGTTCTCTAAATCTGATATTACACCCATATTTTCTCCTTTTAAACAAGTTTCCCAAATTAATAAATGCTTTTTAGCGTAGTTTTCCCACGTCCATTGACTAACTGATTCTGTAATAGTTTTACGCCCTAAAATTAATTCATGAATTATTTTTACAAACTCTTCTGAGTTGGTAAATGAATGAGTTATACCATTTGATGCATCTAAATGAAATCCTTGTGGTTGCACGATAGTTTTTACTCCTGCTGCCAATGCATCAATAAACCCCATTGAACCTTCATCATCACCTAAATACAAATAATAGTCTAATCGGGATAATAAGTCCATATAATTATCATAATCAAACTCTTCAAAATAGTTCACCTCAAATCCATTTGTCCGCATATTTTCTACTTGAGGTGCCCACCCGTATCCCATTATCTCAAATCGAAAATCATTTGGGGACATTATTTTCATGGCTTCAATAAAATAATCTTCCCGCTTTCGTCCATCTGGGTATAAACGAGTCGTAAAACCTAAGACAATCTTTCTTGATTTACTCAATCCATCATGTGCAGCATGTGCATACTGAAGTTGTTCCTTAGATAATCCAAGTCTAATCAATTCTGCCATTGTAGATTTTGACATACATATACCAACCTTGGCTGTACTTAAATCCTTTTTAATTTTTTTTAGCTTAATATGATTATCAACATGTGTAATCATTAATGTATGAATTCCTTGTTTAGATTCTGTATAGCTATGGAAAGTAATATGATGGTTAATGTCCGCATTTAAATCAATTATCTTAGAAAGTGTTACTTCGTGACCTAATAGTTGAAGATTATCTTTTAGTTTATTAGCAATTTTAGATAAAATCCAAGGATTTGCTACTTCATAATTTACTATATTAATTTTCATAAAATCTATGCAATTATAATTTTTACCCAGTTAATGAGGATATTTAAACTTTCTTTTTCGACTAAAACTAATGTTTTATCAACTTAGTTTTGTGTATCAATATTTTCCACTCATACTACGGGAATCCTTTCCCGTGAATCGGACGAAGATACACGGGAAAGGATTCTCGTGGTACGAGTGCTACAATTACTACATAAAATTAAAATGCCAGAACACTAAGTCTTTTTAAATCAATCTTTACAAAAAAATTCAATGTAACTACACTATATCTCAAAAATTTTAATAAACTGTCTTCAAAAAATAGCCTATTTTTATAACAAAACGAAAAGTTTATACAGCTTCATTATCTTATAAATAACTTTCAAATAAGGTAGTCAACTTTATTTGATTTTAGGGCAAACGTAGGAAAGAAAATTTTTCTATTCTTTACAAAAATTTCCAAATATTATTTGGAATAATATTTTTAACAAAAACGAAAAATGGTCAAATTCTCATTTTTTTAACGTTTCCGATTTGGCTACTCTTACTTGAACTAAATTAAAACAATATCATTTGTTTGTCCTAATTAAATTTAATTCTATATTTATTTCACTAAAATCTATTTTAAACCATTTATCTTACCTAAATGTAAGTACTAATTGTGTTATCAACCATATTGCTGAAATTAAATACCCTAAATCTTTATTTTTTTTTGAAGAATAATTGTACCCTGTTGCAGCAACTATATAAAACAAAGGCAAAAGAATGGTTTTATGCCTGGATTGCAATGAAAATATTCCTATCAAGATAAAACCAACTATAATTGTAAAAATCAATAATTTAAGTCTTGTAGGGTAGTACTTTTGAAATAAAGCAGAAAAGAAATATGCGTTTAACCAAAACAAATAAACTGGATAAACTAAACCTAATAATAAGGTTCTTATATCTATTCCTTGTACATTAATAATTCCTCTGAAATTGAGAAAAGGATATAAGAAAATGTAAATTCCACTTAAAATAGATTTGATAACAAACGGTTGTTGTTGAATAAAAAGAAAGATTTTATTCATTTCTGGAGTATCTGTCAAGTCACTAAAAACTTCTCTCCCTGCAACAGAAACTCCCTTACTTAATAATAAAGATTCAATGTCAAAATACTCAATAATTACGTTCTGTTTAGATATAACAACACTTATCATAATTGTTATTGTTATTACAATAAGTGTCAAGTGCTTTGAAAAAAAACACTTTAGATCTTTAAAATAAATTATTATGTACAACGGTAAAAGAATAAATGCAGTACCTATGCGTAAAGGGAATTGAGTTAATATCGCAACAAGAGCGAAAAAATGTCGTTTTCTATTTATTAAACACAATGACAAAATAAATAAGGCTGCAACAAAAGTATCTCTAATTAAAATAACCCCTCCATGCATTAATAAAAAAGGGCTAAAAATAGATAAATAATACACCATTCTCCCAAGTTTTTCATTAGAAAAACATTGAATTGAATACTGTTTAGAGTAAGTTGATATGATGGCGGCCAGGCCTGATTGAAAAAAAACAATATCAAGCGGGTAATGTATTTTGAATGGTGTAACAAAACAAACTAAATCCGAATAAAATTGACTATATAACCAATATTCTTCTCTTACTAAAAGCCCCTTGGGAATACTATCCGCACATAGAGAAAAGAAATAAGAATCATCTGTCCATGAACCTAAGGGAGAAGTTGTTCCATAGCTTTCAGGGTAAATATAAGTTTCTAAACCAACATAAATTATTGTAAAAAGTCCATTGTACAGAAAAGCAATGATAAAATCAATCGTCTCTTTTTTATCAAATAGGAGTATGAAAATTGTCCAGACTAATAGAAAATATAAATATCCAACTATACTATGCTGGTTGGTTAAAAGAGTAAGTAAAACTGTAAGAGCAAAAATAATAATTGCAAAAATTGGGATTTTACTATTTTTAAATTCCAGAGGCATTAATTTGATATATATGTATTTATTAAACTTTTTAATACCGAAGCTGTTTAAACTTTCTTTTTTTTATTGATTTTGCGTAGGAAAATTACTGAGAATGCGATAAAATGCAAAGGCATCCAATTTCTAACGGAGAATTCAAACCTCACTAAAAGAGCTTTAAAACCATCAATCCAAGCATTTGCGTGTTCAATTACGCTTCTGTCTTTGTATAATAGTTCATCAAAAATTGCTGTTCCAATTGGAGCTAATTCAGTTTCTTGCTGTGCCGAATTACGAGGATTCAGTTTAACATTAGGAATAATATTTTCTTTTTCGCAAGCCTCCCGAAACAAAGCTGAATCAAATCCTGGGTCTGCGTTTAAAAATAATCCATCTAAGTTGATGCCAGCCTCTTTTAGCATCCTACAAATTTCGTCAAAGAGCGATTGTATTTCAAATAAGTCATGATGTTGTCCTTCTTGTGGAGTGGACATTGCTAACATAATACCTTGATTATCAGACATAAACAAGGAATTGGTTGTTTTGCAAGCCTTACGACCTTGATAACCTACGGCATCTCCACCATTTTTACAGGGAGTGTGACTACCATCAAGTTCAACACTTGACAAATCTAAATATTTGCGATTTTCTTTTAAAATATTGACCCAAATTTTAGCCCAACAGCCAGCTTTTGCCCATTTGTTATAATGATAAAATATGGTATTCCAGCTAAGAATAGTATTGCTGAAAAATTGTTTCGTGGGTAATTCTCGCCATTGACAACCCGTTTTTAAACGATGTAAAATAGCTTCAATTATCTCATGAATCGGAACAGTAGGGTCAAATCCTCTACTTCCAACAGTTAAATGTGGGATAATCCACGTATCAATTGTATTTTTACTAAGTATTCCCATGACGTGATGTTTTATGATTTAGCACCACAAAATTCTCACTTATTTGGGAATACTTTTCAAAAGTTTAAACAGCTTCAGTATTTAATAAAAACGTTTTACATAGGATTATGTTTTATAGAATCTACATTGTAAACTATTTTATTATTTGATTTCAACTCTCATTTGAGTTAACTTCTAAACACGGAAAACAAAATACTTTTATTTTTTTTGAATGAATAAAATAGCAAAGTTCCAAATAAAGTTAGATATAGGATTAGACTTAGTATGGCATTCAAATAAGTATTTAATATTTCAGCAAATTGTTCCTTTAATACTAAAATAATTAAAAAACTAAAACACCAAATAAATAACATATTAAAAAAAATAATCCTGTTTTTTTTATCAAAATCTAAATAGAGAACTTTTTTGGTAAGTGTCCAATACACACCAATAAAAGCTAAAGTGGCTTGTAATACACTCGCTACTGCTAAGCCAAATCCCTTCCAATAAAAAACAAAAATGTAAGAAATTATAATGTAAGTGAATAAAAGCCCCAAATCTAAGATAGCCCCTTTCAAAAAATTATTGGAGATATAAAATAACCGACCCAAAAAACCACTCAATGAAAGAAATAAGTATGATATAACAGATATTTTTAAATAAAAAGACAACAAATCTATTTGTGTTAGCGAAAATTTTGTCCAATCTTTGACAAACAATAACAATTCTTTTACAGTTAATATGAAACTTCCTATTATTAACAAACTTACTAATGATAAAATAAATATTCCTCTTTCCAAAAAAGAAATAATTCTCTTAATTTCATTATTTTTCCAAAGTAAACATAATTCTGAATAATATACAGTAATAACAGGGATTGTAGTTGCACTAACAAGAAATGATGTAAAATATGCAGAATATCTTAGATAAGAAATTGTACCACTCTCCAAGTTTGATGCAATTCTATTCTCAATTATTATAGAAGATCTGTTTAACAGAATTAATAATATCAATATGAATGAACTTTTTAATAAAGAGTTTAAGCCAATTATATTTTGTTTGAATTTTGGAATAAAGTTGTTCTGAGAAAAGTAATATATCCCTATTAAAAATAAAGTTAACATATAACCAGATATGAATGAGAACAATATATACTTAGGGGTTAAATCACTTTTATCTTTGAACCACAATATGAGTGACATAGTTAATATATTACCAAAAATTGTAGTAAGAGTGGGTATAAGAACCTTCTGAATAGTAATCCAATAACTACTAATTATTAATGTGGCGGATTGAATTGGAATAATTAATATTGAAAAAGTCATCAATTCATTAGTCATCAAAACTTTTTCTCTACTGAATCCTGGGGCCAAAATTTTTGTAAATTCAAAACTTCCGATATAAAGAATGAGTACAATTATTGAAACATATATAGTTACAATTAAAAGTAATTTATTGTAAAAAATGAGTTTAGTCTCAGAATCTTCATGTAAAATAGCAAAAGGAGTCATTACTACCCCTATGGATGCCGTTAAAACGATGTTAAAAAATGATGGTATTGACATTGAGATGAATAATGCATCTCTTTCCCAATCAGCACCTAAGAATAGAGCCGAAAGAAGTTGTATTATAAAGTTAGATAACATCAGTATTACGTTCAATACTGTAAGTATAGACAGTTTTTTTTTCATTTCTTTAAACCCTCTGGTAGCATAAAACCGAATATCCAGAACGTAATTGTTTTCTATAAAGGTAATATCCTAATAATGCTCCAAACCCTATTTTGTAAATAAATAGTGCAAATATCCTTTTAGTTTTAAAATCTGGGTTCTCATTTTTACAAATATCGTATTTATTAATTTCTTGAATATAATCAATAAATATTTTTTGGGAAAGGTTATGATTACTGACAAACCCATTTTTTATAAATAGGCTGTCCCATTCATTTGGATTTCTGGTGTAAATCCTCAACTTATCGTTGATTGGAGTATCATTAATTGTGGTAATCAGAATTGTTCCTTTCTCTGTTATTACTCTTTTAATTTCCTCCAACAAATAATCTTGTTCTTCCACATATTCTAATGTTCCCATGCAGACTACACAATCAAAACTTGATTTTGGAAATGGTAAAACTTCTCTATTTAAGTCAACTTTATGTAAAAAGGGTCTAATAGTATTGGAGGATTCATTAATTGCATATTCACTTATATCTACTCCAAATGCTTCTACTCCTTTCGTTCTGAAAAAACTAACTAAAAAACCTTTTGCACATCCTATATCTAAAATTTTTTTTGGAGCAATAAGACTGATAATTTGTTGGCTCAAAATATTAAAGGGTTCTCTAAATCTTTCTAAACTATAAGAAGAATATTCTCCAATTTTACTATTTACTTTATCAAAGTACTCTCTTGAAAAGTCATTCATATTTTTGCGTTTACTGACGTAAAATTTATTGCTATTGTAAAAATATTGTTAAACTCTTTATTTCATCAGATTATATTTTTCTACATATAATACAACCATTCCAATTATTAAATCCTAATTCTGCCCCAGTTACCCAAGCCTCCTCACTTATAATTGTGAATCCTATTGAATTCAAGAAAAGCCTCATTTCTGGTAGGAATAAGTAACGCATTGTATGAGTTTCATTAATTTCCTCTACTTCTTTGCTAATTTTATCATTTATAATTATAGTATAATTAACATCAACTTTATTTTCATTTGAATAAATCACAGACTCTGCAAGTCTCGTAACTTTTATAGAATCATCTTCTAAACGTTTAATTCGAGTTTGTGGAGGGTCACTTAATACACCTGGACCATACCAAAAATCAAAAATTGCTAATCCGCCTTGTTTTAAATGTTTTGATATTGTTTGAAGAGCTTTTGTAATATCATCATTAGATATTTGATAACTGATTACGTGAAAAAGTGAAACAACAACGTCATATTTTTCATTCAACTCCCAAGAACGAATATCTCCAACTTCAAAACTCAAAAAATCTTTCTTGTCATGATAATCATTCTCTAATTTCGCATTAGCTTCTTCAACCATTTCTGGTGAGAAATCAACTCCTTTAACTTTAAAACCTGCTTTTGCTAAAAGATAATCATGTTTCCCAGTCCCAGAGCCTAAATCCAATATTGTCTTAGCATTCGGGTTGAACTTTTGAATTATATCATTTATATAATCTACTTCAGTTTGATAATTTTTATCTTTATAAAGCAAATCGTAATACTTTGAATATTTTTTGAATACACTCATTTGATAATTTCTTTTAGCGTTTTAGCTACAATCTTTATTTCTTCATCAGTAATTCCCAAACCACTTGGCAAGTAAAATCCTTTTTCTGCCATTCGCTCTGCAACTGGGTAGGTTTCATTCAAGTACCAACCTTTATTTCTAAAAACTGGTTGTAGGTGCATTGGATAGAAAAAAGGTCTTGTTCCTATTTGAGTTTTTCCTAATTCAGCACAAATTTCTAAGGCAGACAAAGGGCATGATTCTTTGACAATTAAACCATAAACCCAGTATATATTTTCAGCACTATCTGTACTCGCAAGCGGGAATTCTAATTCTTTAACATTCTTTAAAAGTTCGTTGTACAGACTGCCTATTTCTCTTTTCCTATTGACAAACTTATCAATTTGTTCCAATTGTGCAACTCCCAGAGCGGCTTGTAAATTAGTCATTCTGTAATTCCAACCAATTTCTTCATGGACAAAACGTCGATGAGGCATAAAACACAAATTCCTTAATGATTTACATCTCTCCGAAAGTTTTTTATCATCAACTAAAACCATTCCACCCTCACCAGTAGTAATATGTTTATTAGGATAAAAACTAAAAATACTAATATCACCAAAAGTTCCACACTTTTTACCTTTATAGGTCTGTCCGTGCAATTCTGCTGCATCTTCAATAATCTTTAAATTATATTTTTTCGCAATTAATAATACGGCATCCATTTCAACAGGAAGTCCGTAAATATGAACTACTAAAATTGCTTTAGTTCGTTGAGTTATTTTTGCTTCAATTTGAGTGACATCCATATTCCAAGTATCACACTCACTATCAACAAGAACGGGGATTGCACCTACCCTAACAATAGAAGCTGCTGGTGATATTATTGTGAAAGTGGGCATAATAACCTCATCTCCTACTTGTAAGTCAAGTGCTTGAATAGCAATATCCAAGGCTGCGGAACCATTGGCAACTGCCACCCCGTAATTTCTACCTATATAATTTGCAAATTCATTTTCAAATCGAGTAACAAATGGACCTTCACTTGATATCCAACCAGTGTCAATACATTCATTCAAGTATTTTTTTTCATTTCCTCCAAGTAGAGGTGTATTTACTGGTATCATAATACATTAGGGTTGTAATACTACTTCATTTTCATTAATTGGTTCAAATCTTACCTTATCCATTTCTCCGCAATAAGGACCTTGTTTAACCTCTATAATTTCTGATTGTTCCAACATTTGAAAACCGTGCCCTCCAGCTGCCAATAGAACAACATCGCCTTTTTCAACTATTCGGCTTTCTAAATACACTTTATCATCATTATAAAAATCTACTCTAACTCTACCACTCTTGATAAGTAATACTTCCTGAGTGAGTGATACGTTTCGTGGAACGAGATTATGAACATGGGGGGGGATTTCGTATCCAGCAGGGCGATTCATATATCCCAATTGTTGAGAAAATTCGTCAGGTGTAAAAAACTCAATACCTTGTTTAGTAAAGGAACTCTTGATAATTACAGAGAGCAACAGATTATTATGTATTATATTTTCAATCATTATTTTAAATTTACGAAATAAATTGATGAATTATTGAGGTTTACCAATTAAAAGTTGTCCTTAATCCCTGATTTATGTTAATTTTTGATTGATAATTAAGGAACTCCTTTATTTTCCCAATATCAGCTAAACTATGCCTTACATCTCCTTTTCTTTCAGGGACGTAATTGGGTTTAAAATTCTTTCCAGATAAATCCAGTAAACATTGCCACAATTGATTTAAAGTTGTTCTTTCTCCACAAGCAACATTATAAATCTGATTCACTGCTTCAGGATTTGTAACTAATAATGCCTTTATGTTTGCCTGTACTGCATTTTCAACAAATGTAAAGTCTCTGGAAGTTTCTCCATCTCCATTGATAGTTGCTGGTTTATCTTCTTTAATAGCTTTAATGAATAATGGTATTACCGCCGCATAAGCTCCGTTAGGATCTTGTCTTGGTCCAAAAATATTAAAGTATCTTAGTCCTATTGTTTCTATTCCATACGTTTTGGCAAAAACATCCGCATAAAGCTCATTTACGTATTTTGTTACTGCATAAGGAGAGAGCGGTTTTCCTATTCGTGCTTCTACTTTGGGTAGTTCTTTACTATCTCCATAAGTTGAACTTGAAGCGGCAAACACAAATCTTTTACATTTATTGTCTCTTACAGCCACGAGCATATTTAAAAAACCTGAAATATTTACTTCGTTAGTTGTAATAGGATTATCTATGGAGCGAGGTACAGAACCTAATGCTGCCTGATGAGTTACATAATCAATTCCTTTGCAAGCTATCTGACAAGTTGCTAAGTCACGAATATCTCCTTCTATAAACTCCAAGTTTTCATTATTTTTAAATTCCTCAATGTTATGAAGAAAACCTGTACTTAAATTATCAAGGACTCTTACTTTTTTAGCTCCATATTTTAGGAGATACTCTACTAAATTAGAGCCTATAAATCCAGCACCACCTGTTACTAAAAAAGTTTTATCGGTTAATGACTCTGAGTGATAAATTGTATCGTACATAATTTATAATCTGTCTGTAATATTATCAGGGTTTAATATACTTTTAACGTCATATATTACACCACTAAATCCAGTAATTTGCGATAAAAAAGGTTCTTTCAAAAACTCTTCATGTCCAACCGCTAATATAATCGCTTTATAATTACTAATATTAAATTTATCTATAAGGTCAATACCATATTCATGTTTTACTTCTTGTGAGTCTGCCCAAGGGTCGCAAACATCTACATTTAAGCTAAAGTTGATTAGCTCTTCATAAATATCAATGACTCTTGTATTTCTTACATCTGGGCAATTTTCTTTGAAGGTGAACCCAAGTATAAGAACATTTGTATTTTTAATTGCAGAATCATTTTTTATTAACAGTTTAACAACTTTATTGGCAATATAGTGACCCATGTTATCATTTATTCTTCTGCCTGACAAAATCACTTCGGGTCTATAACCTAAGTATTCTGCTTTGTGAGTTAGATAATATGGATCTACTCCTATACAATGACCTCCTACTAAACCAGGTCTAAATGGCAAAAAATTCCATTTTGTTCCAGCAGCTTCTAATACTGATAAAGTGTCAATGTTCATTAAATCAAAAATGATTGCCAATTCATTAACAAAAGCTATATTAATGTCTCTCTGACAGTTTTCAATAATTTTAGCCGCCTCTGCTACTTTTATAGATTGTGCCTTGTAAGTACCTGCATCAATAATTGATTTGTATAAATTATCTACAATATCTGCTATTTCTGAAGTTGAACCTGAAGTAATCTTCCTAATTTTTGTAACAGTATGAACTTTATCACCTGGGTTTATTCTTTCGGGAGAATATCCACAGAAAAAGTCTTGATTAAAAACCAAGCCACTTTCTTTCTCTAAAATAGGGACACAATCATCTTCTGTACATCCTGGATAAACTGTAGATTCATAAACCACGATTGCACCTTCAGATAAGCACTTTCCTACTGTACGACTCGCCGATATTAATGGTGTCAAATCTGGTTTTTTGTAATCATCAATTGGTGTAGGTACTGTAACGATGAAAATATTACAGGTTTTTAAATCGTTAGCATTCGTAGAAAAAGAGAGATTAGTACCAGACAGTAAGTTTTCCTTTTCTATTTCTTTTGTTCTATCATACCCATTATTTAGTTCATCAATACGAGTTTGATTAATATCGAAGCCTATCGTTGAATATTTTTTTCCAAATTCAATTGCAAGTGGTAATCCTACATAACCAAGTCCAACAATTGCAATTTTAATATTTTCAAGTTTCAATTCAGTAATTATTTATTTTAAACTAAAGGGATTCGTTAATTTTTTTTTTAGTGACAGTCCTAAACTAATACTATCATTAAACAAATTACCGCTATCAAAGCTCAACTGTGCTTGTAGTTGATAGTTATTTTTTATGTTAACAATCGTCTTTAATAATGCCGAATATTGATCTTTTTTTACTACACCTCGATATTTAAAGTTGTCACTATAAGATAACTGCATCCTGAATATCATTTGTTTACAAGTACTTTGCAACGCAATATAATATGCTTGTACTTTACTATTTTCGAAGGGTTCAATAGAAATATCTGGTGAATTAATAAATACTGTTCCTAAACTTTGATTACAATATGACCACCCATCCCTATAAACTCCATTTCTAAAATAGCTATCCTGTCCCCTCAATCTTGAAATTGTATTCTCCGAACCTCCTTCTCCACCCTGACTTAATGTATTTAGAAATTCAAAAGTAATTTTTTTGATTGAAAATGATTTATCTTGCCCACTTTTAAATTTTAAACTAATTCCATTTAAACCGTCAGTAATATTGTTGAGGTAAAATAATGACCCATCTTCGTAGATGTTTTGTCGGTAACATAAAATATCTACTCTCTGGGTCTTGATTTCAAAACCAATGTCTAAAGTACCTAAGTGATTTCCTCCTCTATTTCCTGAATCATTTTTGCCAACTTTTATGGTATCTGTTGAAGCTGCTAAACTTCTTCCTGTTACAACCCCCACATAATTAGAAAAACTTGAACCTACTTTTCCGTTGTAGGCAGATATATTATTGGGATCTGGATATTTTAATTCTCCGCCCCATTGTACTTGATGATTGAATCCTCCGTAGATATGAAATTTGCCGTTGGGCTTTCCTATTTTTAGGTAGAGTGTTTTTTGATGTAAATAAAAGTTTTTTACATCAGTTCTATTATTTTCAAACCATCCGTGGGCGTAATTTCCTTTGAAAGAAATAAATCCTTTGGTAAATCCTAATGGCACATAATCAGGATTTGAGATTTGCACTTTGGGCATTGGCAGGGCGTTCCCTGACCATATATATGAACCCGATGTTAAGGTTGTATCAACCAATCCTACTATTTCTCGCCTTCTACCCACATAAATTTCAAATGCTCCGAACTTAGCTTTTACATAGATTTCTGGAAAAAGTATTTTATTTTCTGGTCTTCTACTGTCTGGGTCTAAGTTATTCTTTGGACTTAAATTTCCTGCTATTTCTAAGCCGTATCCCCAATCAAATTTATTGGCTTTGATTTTTGATTCTTTGGAGATATAATTTTTGTACCCTGATGATATTCCTGATCTGAATAATACAGATGGTGCTGTAGATGGTACAATTCCGTACTGATTAGACCGCATCCAAAAAGGAGTTTCACCAGAAGTTGATATGATTGTTCCTAATTCTATAAATCCTTTATATGACTTATTATTAGTAGAATCTTGAGCGGTAATGCCACAATTACTAATTAATATGAGGTATATTATTTTATAGATTTTATTCAACCTTCTATAATATTTTGTCAATAATGATTGTAAAAACTACCTCCCCTCAAACAATTTTATGTCCGCTTCCATCATATCTTTTACTAAGGCTGGTAAATCGTACTTGGGAATCCAGCCTAATTTAGTTTTTGACTTTGTGGGGTCGCCTATCAATAGTTCTACTTCGGTTGGGCGGAAATATCTTGGGTCAATGGCTACTACTTCTTTGCCAATGGCTACTTGGTATTTTTCGTTTTCGCAGGCTACTATTATTCCTTTTTCGTCAATGCCTTCGCCTCTGAATTCTACTATTAATCCTAATTCTGCAAATGCCATCCTTACAAATTCTCTTACTCTGGTTGTTATTCCTGTTGCAATTACGTAGTCTTCTGGTACGTCTTGCTGAAGTATCAACCACATGGCTTCTACATAATCTTTGGCGTGTCCCCAATCTCTTTGTGCGTCAAGATTTCCGAGGTATAATTTTTCTTGTTGTCCTAATGCTATTTGAGAAACCGCTCTGGTAATTTTGCGAGTTACAAATGTTTCTCCCCTCAATGGAGATTCGTGATTGAATAAAATTCCATTCACTGCAAACATATCGTAAGCTTCTCGATAGTTAACCGTAATCCAATATCCGTACAATTTTGCTACTGCATAAGGAGAACGTGGATAAAACGGCGTGGTTTCTGACTGAGGCACTTCTTGCACCAAACCGTATAATTCAGAAGTTGATGCTTGGTAGATTTTAGTTTTTTTGATTAATCCTAATAATCTAACCGCTTCTAAAATACGAAGCGTTCCAATTCCGTCCACTTGTGCTGTATATTCTGGTTCGTCAAATGAAACTTTCACGTGGGACATTGCCCCGAGGTTATAGATTTCGTCTGGTTGGACTTCTTGAATAATTCTGATGATATTGGTTGAATCACTGAGGTCTCCGTAATGAAGCACAAACTTTACATCTTCTTCGTGTAAATCTTCGTAAAGGTGATCTATTCTTTGGGTATTGATTAATGAACTTCGACGTTTGATACCGTGTACTTCATAACCCTTCGATAATAACAATTCTGCCAAATAGGCTCCATCTTGCCCTGTTATACCTGTAATTAAAGCCTTTTTTTGCATGGGAAACACTATTCACGATTTTTCATCAATCGTGCAAAATTATATTTTCTAAATTCGATTTTAGTTTACAAAAGTAGTGAATTAGACTATAAAAACGTTCTAAAATTTATCAAACGGTAAATTTGAAGATGTTGTTAAGTCATTAAGTTTTAAGTTATCAAGTTATTAAAAAATATAAATATTTGACAGTCAATGATTTATATTCATATTTTTCAATTTAAAAAATTGTCAATTTAAAAACTTATCAACTCCTTTCCTACGCTACTTTTTTCATCTGGTGAAAGACTGTTCTTTCAAATTTTTCACGGGCATAAGGTAGTGTTATTATGAATTCTCTCACTCCTTTTTGCGAAGGTAATTCAAACATGGCATCTGTGATGATTGCTTCACAAATTGAGCGTAATCCTCTTGCTCCTAATTTATATTCCATTGCTTGGTCAACGATGTATTCTAATGCTGCCTTTTCAAATTCTAAATCAATACCTTCCATCTTGAACAATTTATAATATTGCTTGGTGATGGCATTTTTAGGGTTTGTCAGTATTGACAATAACGTTTCTTTATTGAGGGGATTCAAATATGTCACTACTGGTAAGCGTCCTAATAGTTCAGGAATAAGTCCAAAAGATTTTAAATCCTGTGCCGTAATGAATTGCATGATATTAGTTTCTTCTAAAGCATTATGCAAAACATCATCTGAACTAAATCCTATTGGTCTGGTATTCAGACGCTTGGCGATATGTCTATTGATGCCATCAAATGCTCCTCCGCATACAAAGAGGATATTTTCGGTATTGATGGCTATCATTTTTTGGTCAGGGTGCTTGCGTCCGCCTTGTGGGGGAACGTTCACGATTGAACCCTCTAACAATTTCAGTAATGCTTGCTGTACGCCCTCGCCCGATACGTCACGAGTAATGGATGGGTTATCTGATTTACGAGCAATTTTATCTATTTCGTCTATAAATACAATACCCATTTCTGCTTTGGGTACGTCGTAATCTGCGGCTTGGAGGAGTCTTGTTAAAATTGTCTCTACGTCTTCTCCTACATAGCCCGCTTCAGTTATTACGGTTGCATCTGCTATACAAAATGGCACTTGGAGCATTTTGGCAATGGTTCTTGCCATGTAGGTTTTTCCAGTACCTGTTTCGCCAATCATGATAATGTTAGATTTTTCTATCTGTACTTCATCATCTGATTTGGGTTGAGTCAATCTTTTGTAATGATTATAAACTGCTACACAGAGGTGTTTTTTTGCTTCGTCCTGACCAATCACATATTGGTCAAGAAAGTTTTTCATTTCTATCGGTTTTGTTACTTGAAACTTGGGAGCTTTTTTCTTGGATGATTTTTCAGAAGCATTGAATTCTTCTTGAAAAGCCTGATAAGCCTGAACCGCACATTCATTACAAATATGCCCTTCAAACCCTTGAAGTAGCCCTTTTACTTGGTCTCTATTTTTTCCGCAAAGTGTGCAGTAGAGTTGCTGTTTCATAACAATCTTTGAATTTTACACAAAGTTAGTCAAAAACGAAGAAGTAAATCACAAATTAGATAATTTGAGGATTGGTTTTTTTACAATAAATACATTAACATCTGATTATCAAATACTTATACCTAATATTCTTTTTCGATTTTATTGAAAAATATGTAGAATAACAAGATGAGGATACAATAAGTTGTTGGATTTTAAGTAAAGTAAGTTGTTAACATCGGTAATTTCTTTTTTGGTATAATTGAAATCTCACTCAAGCTGAGATTAACACAAAAGGTTCAAGAAGAAACAAAAATTTGTTACAAATTATTTTCATTTCTCCTTGAGTGGGACTGAGTGGGAATTGGGTGGGACCTGAGTGGGAATTGAGTGGGATTTACTATGGATTTACGCAGGGAATTTTTAACTCATATCATGGAATATTTTCTCTTTAGTCGGACGAAGGAAAAGGAAACTTTTTAAAACAGATAAAACTTACTCAAAGTCCTTCTTATTCTGATTGATAATTTTTCCATCAGCCAACTCAATAGTTCTGTCGCTTGCTTTTGCAAAGTCGTTGTCGTGGGTTACGGCGATGATGGTTTGCCCAAAATCGTGAGAAATTTCTTTGAAAATATCATAGACAATTGCCGTATTTTTACTGTCGAGATTACCCGTTGGTTCATCTCCCATTAATATCGCAGGGTCATTGATTAAGGCTCTTGCAATGGCTACACGCTGTTGTTGTCCACCGCTTAGTTTGGAGGCAGGTTTTAAGGCTTGGTCTTGCAAACCCAGTATTTTCAGTTTTTCGTATGCTCTTTCTTCTATTTCTCCGTAAGAATATTTACCTAATCTCCGGGCAGGAACCATCACAT
>JAAFJL010000104.1 GCA_013298865.1 Cytophagales bacterium
GTCGTTAAGTTTTAATTTGATAAGTTGTTAAATTATCAGATTAAATCCAACTGAACAAAGGTACAATTTGTCTCCAAATATTTATTTCAAAGGCTTTTCAAGAAATTGGAAAGCCTTTTTTTGTTGTAGTCTCTTAAAAATAACTCTATCTTTTTCATTTCTATACAAAATAATCAATCGGTATGTCCGAAATTTTGTAGTTCTCGTACCCTTAATTACCGTAAAATAAATACAACATTAGTGAAGAATAATTCTTTGACCTTATTCGTAGTATTGCATTCAATTAAAAACTGAATGAAATAATAGACAAAACGACCGTAAAATAAAAACAACATTAGTGAAGATTTATATCATGGTATTGTCCGTAATATTGATGCTTATCATTTGTTATTCACAAATTAATCAAACCAAGTACTATATCCATGAAACCTCTCTACGATGATTTTTTAAAGGTTGCACGAAGTATTGTTGAAGCTAAATATGACGACGATTCATTTGGTTGTCCTGCACTTTGCGAGTCACTACGTATGAGTCGTTCTTATGTACACAGAAAATTAGTAGCCGAATTAAACCTCTCATGTTCAGAGTTTATCCAACATATACGGCTCGAAAAAGCTAAAGATTTACTGATGAATACCAATCATACCATTTCAGAAGTTGCCTTTAAAGTTGGGTATTCTGACCCCAACTATTTTAGTCGTTCGTTCTCAAAAATTTACGGTTTTCCTCCCTCACATTGCCGACAAATATCGGCGTAAAAGTATTTTATTTGTAGAGATTATGACCCATAAAATGGGTATTTTATGGGTCATAATCTCTATTGTTTTTGCACAATCTTCCAGAATATTTACTCTATCTCTCACTGCTATCTTCTTGTAACTGGTGTCCTCATTATAGCCATATATCTGGGTATTTAACAATAAGGAATGTAACTCTAAAGTACATTCTCATAACCAGCAAAATTATATTTCAAAAAATAAATCTCCATTTTTCTTCATACAACCCAAAAATACTGTCTGGACAGTAGAAAAAATTGCTAAAAAATACTGTTTAGACAGGATTGACACGTGTTGTTTTATTTTGAAATTTTACACGTTAAAACTTATTGTATTAAACCCTAATTTTTTATCCCTCTCGACATGACACACATCTCCGTTCCAATTTATGTAGCTGCCCTAAAAATTAACCGAAAGACCGACAAATTCGTCTGGGTTGAAGACGTCGTGATGCTTCGTGGAGCAGTAAATTATACGACTGTCTATCTGCAAAATGGCAAGCAAATTATGATTGCCCATACCCTAAAATACTTCGAGGATATTCTGCAAGATTACGGATTTCTGAGGGTGCATCGTGCCTATCTCATTAACCCCGTACACCTGCTAAAATACGACCGAGAAAATCAAAAAATTTCTCTGAGTCATAATCTTTCGGCAGAGGTTTCTCGGCGACGAGCTAAGAATTTGGCTGTTTTGAATGGGTAGGTAGTGCAATAAGAATATCATTTAATAATCAAATACTTACGATTTTTTCACACAAGAATAACCAGCCATAAAATGAAAAATTTCTATTTTTTATTGCTCATATTAGTAATTTTTGCAAGTAATCTCTCTGGACAGGTAATTACCTCCACAAACCCTGTGATATGTGGAAGTAATACTAATGCTGTACTAAATGCAAGCCCGACAGGTACTTACCAGTGGTCATTTTGTGCTACTGAGTTTGGGACTTATACCAATATATCTGGGGCTACTTCGAATTCGCATACTACTACAACGGTGGGTTTTTATAAAGTTGCGGTGAATAGTGTGCTTTCACCAGCATATCGGGTGAGTAATACCGCTTATGCTATCATTAATAATGCCAGTGGAACAGCAACCCCAATTCAGATATCCACAAGTGGTGGTAATGCTGATTTGTATATTAGCTTTTATGGTACTCCTCCTTTTACTGCGACTCTAAATAACGCCGATATTAAACAAACGATTACGAGCAATACAAGCCTAAAAATACAGACTGTATCACCTGAATCTTCAAGGCTTTATTCCGTTGAAAACCCTCAAGGTAGTTGTGGAGGTAGTGGTCCGGGGAGAGGTATTCTCGTAAATGTTGCACCAAACCCTGCATTCAGTATTGGTACAGTAGCTACAACGGCTTGTCTTAGAGGCTCTATTCAAGTACCCATAGTAAGGACTGGAAATTGGGGATCAAGTGGGTTTGAAAGAGTAGGTGTAAGTTTGTACACAAGTACAAACTCTTTAGTAGGATATTTAGGCACGTTTTCAAGCCCAACGATGAACGTACAATTACCTTCAGGTATGACAATCGGCAATTCGTATAAACTGTATATAAGTTCTTCTATTCCTTATCTAAGCGGTGGTTCATTTACAACAAATTTTACCATTTCAAATACTTGTCCCACGCCACCAAGTGCAATGATTGATGAACAGAATAGTGTTTGTGTTCCTCCTTTTCTGAAAGCATCTCCAAAAGGATCAGGCTACACTTTTCAATGGAAAAAGGGCGGGGTAAATATTGCTGGGGCAACGTCTGATACATATAGTCCCTCTCAATCGGACAATTACTCAGTAGTTATCCAGAATACAAGTTTGGGTTATAACTCTACATCTCCCACAAAAGCTGTAACTGTTTATGCTACAAGACCTACTATTTCCTGTCCAAACCCTATTCTATGTGGGTCAAATACTTCCACGATTATTACATCTAATTATACAGGGGCTGGATTTACTTATGTTTGGAGAAAAGATAATGTAGCGATACCAGGGGCAACGAGTCCCTCAATTACTGTTTCTGATATTGGAACCTATTATGTTTCTATTGTAAATAACATAGGTTGCCCATCGAACTCAGATGAAATCACTGTTTCTTACAGTAGCCCTGGCACTTTATTAAACTCAAATAATAATTATGATAATGTTTACATGATTTCTCCCCAAACAACAGAAAACCTGAAAGTAAATCTAACTGGAACTGGTCCTTGGGAAGTAGGCTTAAATGATGGAAAAACAATACGCACCTATATCGCAAATACTTCTCCATTGACAATTCCAGTTTCTCCAACGTCTTTGACCACTTATTCTCTAAAATATGTTTCAAGTGCTTGCGGAGTAAATACAGCTTATTCCAGTGGTGTATCTGTTGGTATTGCTCCTGTTCCTAAACTTACATTTCCTACCCCTTCTAATTTGACAGTTTGTAGAGGTAATACGATTAATGTACCCTATACAGTTACTGGAAATATAGGAAATAAATTAGACTTAGTTGTTTTATTAGGCGACCCAACGGGAGGTGAAAATAGAAGCGTTTATACACTTGATAACATAACTTTAGAACCTTTACAAACGTCAGGTACTATTCCAATCTATATTCCAACTGATATTTCTTTGGGTTCTTATGCTATTTTCATTGCACCAATTAACCCTAATTTAAAATTGGGAGTTGAAATTGATGACAATTGGACTAATTATGCCTTAAATGTAGTAAATACAGGTTGTTCTCCCACGCCAGCACCAACAATATCAGGTGCTTCAACTGGGTGTGGGTCAATTTCATTAACTGCTACTCCCTTCGTTGGCTTCCGTGGTGATGGAAGTAATACCTACCAATGGTACAAAAATGGAATAGCTTTAATAGGTAAAACGTTGAATACCTTAACCGCCTATGAATCAGGCAATTACACTGTACAAGTTATCAATGGTGCATATAATCAAACTTCGGCAGCAAAAACCGTAACTGTAAATCGAGTAATTCCTGCGGTAACTACTTCAAATCCTGTGATTTGTGGCTCAAATTCCAGTACCACATTAAGTACCAATTATACGGGTGCGGGCTATACATATCAGTGGTATAAGGATAGGAATTTTTTCAATAATACTACTGAACAAATTCCTATTTTTGGAGCAACCAACTCATCGCTTACGGTTAGTAGCCCAGGGGCTTATTCTGTTAGAGTTTTTGATGGTGCTTGTTTACAGAATTCAAAATCAGGTACGGTAGATGCTTCTGGTAGTTTAGTACCAACGGCTGCTTTCCCTATTTCTACTACGGCTACGGCAAAATTGACCAATTTGGCAGGAGATAATACTGCTGTTACCATTGGTGGAGCTATAACTTCGGCTACATTACGAGTCACTTTTGCGGGCGGTGGACCTTGGTCTTTTGATTTGGTAGGAAGCGATGGTAATACAACTGCCTATACCAATGTGGCAACACAGGTATATGATTTCACGGTTTCGCCAGTTGCCAATACCAATTATAGTATTGCTAATCTAACAAGTTCTTGCGGAGTCGGGACGAGTACGGGAACACTAACAGTTGTTGTATCACCAGCTCCTTCTTTTACCGTAAATACTCCTTCTTCTTTTGGTAAACCTGATGGCGGCAAAAATTCTCTTAATAATAACATTTGCCCAGGAAGCACCATCTCGGTAGGTTATACCATTGCAGGAAATTGGACTACCGACAGAGATATGATAGTAGAAATGGTCAATTCAAGTACCAATGCCGTAATAGCGGGTACAACTCAGAAGGGCTATAACACTAATCCAATCTTATATTTTGTACCGTATAATGTGCCTGTGGGTACTTATAAATTGAAACTGACCAGTACAAAACCTTTCATTGAATCGGGTGTATTGAGTAGCATTGTTACCGTAACCAATACGGCTTGTAATACGCCCCAAGCTACTATTAGGTCAAAAACTTCTTGTGCCAGTAGTCTATTATCAGCAACACCTTCGGGGGCTGGTTTTACCTATCAATGGTACAATGGGGCAACCTTAATTCCAAACGCAACTTCGAGTGATTATAATGCTACGGCAGATGGTAGTTATACCGTTGCCATTGCCAATACAACACAGGGCTATAATGCCACCTCGGCAGCATACATCGTAGCGATTGAGGAAATAAATAGTGCCATTACGGCATCGTCAGGCTCGATTTGTAACGCTGGAGGTAGTGTAACTTTTACCTCAAACAATACTGGTGGAAGCTATACCCATCAATGGTATTCTTCAACGGATAATGTATTTTTTAGCCCAATTTCAGGAGCAACTGCCAATACTTATTCCACAACAACGGCTGGATATTACAACGCAATTATCAAAAATGCAGGTTGTGAATTGAAATCAACTACGCTCAATACTTGTTTAGCGAGTCTCAATTTCGGAGCAAAAACGGTTTGTGCTAATTCGGGTGTGAATGTCCCTTTTACTTTCACAGGGGGCGAAAACCAAACCATTACTGTACAATTAATTGATGCTACCACAAATGCCGTAGTACAAGCAAATTTACTGACATTGACAACTACCAATGCCACGTCCTACAATCCAACGGTAAGTATTCCGAATAGTATTGCGGTGGGTACTTATAAATTCAAATTGATTAGTTCAGCACCATCGAGTATTTCTGTCATTGGCAATGGTGTGTTGACACTCTCAAATCAAACGGGCGGAATAGCACCAATCGTTTCTGCCAGTGCCAGTTCGGTTAGTTCCGTACAGGCGGTTACTATTACGGCAATCGGTTGTGTAGGTGATGTTCTTTGGAATAATTCTGACCAAATACCGCAATCATTCCCAACTTTTTCAAGTACTGTAAACAAAAACATTACGTATTCAGCCACTTGCCGAGAAACCAGTACAGGTTGTATCAGTCCAGAAGGAAGTACAACCGTAACTTACTCATGTACAGATGCTTACGAGCCAAACAATACTACAACTTCGGCTACATCAGTAGCTACAAATACATTTATTAGTCCAGTAATTTGTCTGAATGGATTCGATAATCCCGACTGGTTCAAGTGGATATTGGGCAGTAAGACTTATTACATCAAAGCAGCTTTAGCTTCAAATTTAGTGAGTGCTGGCAATTATAAATTAGGCTTGACTTATGTTGGTTCTGTTCTGACAATTGAAACATTACCAGAAACCGTAGGACAGTCATTGGATACGTACCTAACATTATTTGACTCCGACGGTGTAACCGTTTTGAGTTCAGATGACAATGGAAATGCCAATGGTTTTTCAAAAGTTAGCATTGGCATTACGCCTCCTGCGATATGTCTATTAAACGAATCAATGATGACAGGCAACTGGTCAACGTCAGGCATCTGGTCATGCGGACACATTCCATTAGCCACCGAACCAGTAAAAATCTCATCAGGGCATACGGTAACATTGGACATGAACGGCACAGCAAAAAGTTTGGATTTGAGAGGGATTTTGAATAAACAAGCAACGAAGGTTTTGGTGATTCAGGGGAATTAAAAAAGAAAAAAACAGGCAATTCAAAGATGAATTGCCTGTTTTTGAGTGATTAACTTGGAGTGATTTATATCTATTTTGAAAAAAATCATTCTGGAAATTTCATTTTGCTGAGTTTTTCTTTGGCACGAGCATTTTTTTCAGCAAAAGGTTCGTAGCCCTCTGGAAAAAGAGAAGATAAATCACTTTTCACGAAAACGGTTTTAGGAAATTTATCTATGGATGATTTTTGAATAGTTTTCATGCTTGCTTTTTTTGAATTAAAGTTAAAACAATTTTCTAATTAAAAAAGATTCATAGAGCGTATTTTTTTGAAAAGTCTCAGGAATTACATCGTTTTTATAACCATAGATTTCATACTGATTAATCAAATCATCATAGTTGCGATTAAGAATTCGGTTATAGAGCTGAGTCCTCAGAGAAGTACTCCCTTCGATATAGATATAAGTCATTGGATTTTCGGAAAGAAATTTCAACGCAATTTCAATAACAGTAGCAAGAATTTTTATCATATCGCCATTATCCGAAACACTTTTATCATTAATAGCCTTGGTTTGTAAATCATAGTCGCCAAAGCCCAAATTATAGATATTATTCTTGATTTTAGAAAATACAACTACTTTAAAAATAGAGCCATTTTGACCAATACTTTCAAAAATATAATAGTCATTATCAGTATCAAATTTGACTGTGTAAGTAGGTTCGTTCATTCAGTGGAAATAATTTTTACAAAACTAAAGAACATTTGGTTCTCCGACAGTTTTTGTGGACACAGAGTCGCACAAAGTTTTTCACAAAGTTTCACAGAGTTAAAAGAGTAATTTCTTCGTGTAACTCTGTGAAAAACTTAGAGAAACTCTGTGACCACAAAATTTGTCAGAGAACCGAACATTTTAAAGAAAATGAAAAAAATAATTTTAACCCTCCTCATATCATCGGGACATACCATAACGCTTGACGTAAACGGTGCAGCAAAAAGTTTGGATTTGAGAGGGATTTTGAATAAACAGACGACTAAGGTTTTGGTGATTCAGGGGAATTAGAAAAGAAAAAAAGTTGATTCATTAGTGGTTCAATTTTTCACAAAAATAAAACATTTTAAAACACATAACCATGAAATACATTTTTACTTTATTCGTATTCCTAACCGCTCATTATACGTTCGCTCAGAAGGGTGAAATCTATAATAGGATTGCTCGTCTGAAAGAGGTTGCTAAACCCAAAACGGTTCAGCCTTTTGTGCAGAGTTTAGCTGTAAAGTCAAACCATGCTCGGACTTCGTTTGAGTCAAAAAGTATTTTCTTTACTGTCAATCAATTAATTATCAACAAGTTAGCTACTGACAAACAGCCTTTAGTTGAATTAACATTTCCTATTAATGCTGATAAATCAATCAGTTTGGAATTAATGCCAACGGAAATCCTAACACCTGATTTCAAATTATATATGGCAGATAATAGCGTTGCTAAGATTAATAAAAAAGCAGCTTTTTATCAGGGTATTGTTAAGGGTTCTCCGAATTCATTGGCTACGGTGTCTATCATTGATGGAGAAATCAACTGTCAAATTAGTGATGAAACGGGTAATCACCGAATCCAAAAATCTAAGGATGGTAGTGGTGATTATTTGTATTCTAATGAAAGCGATTTGGAAGAAAAACCTAATCCTTTTACTTGTAACACACAAGAGCCTCTTGGTTACAAATTGGTGGAACAAAACCTAAAAGCTGCCAAAGTGCAAAATACAAATTGTAAAGTAGTGAGGGTATATTTTGAGATTGACAGCACGATGTACGCTGCTTTAGGGAGCAATAATAACAATGCCCTCAATTATCTATATACCATGTTCATACAGGTACAGACAATATACGCCAACATAGATGTACCCGTGAGGCTCTATGCCGCCAGAGCGTGGAATACAAAAGACCCTTATTTGGTTGACAATACCATTGATAAAATGCTGACTCGTTTTGCGAGCTATCCACCTCCTTTTAATTATGAAGGGGAATTGCGGATATTACTTTCTACCAGAAATATGAATGGAGGAATCGCTTATGTGGGTGAGCTTTGTTCTCAGTTTTTGGGATGTGGCGTATGTACCGAAATGGGAGTATTAGCTCGCTACCCAAATTATTCTTGGGCAGTAAATGTAGTAGCCCATGAAATGGGTCATGTTTTTGGTTCACCACATACGCATAGTTGCAGTTGGGCGGGCGGTCCGATTGATAATTGTGCAACACCCGAATATAATTGTAGCCCAGGACCAACACCCGCACCTGGGACTGGTTCAATTATGAGTTACTGTAATAATACTCCCACTGGAATAAATTTTAGCTATGGTTTTGGTCCCAGACCAGGGTCTCTTATCAGGAGTGCCTTTCTCGGAAACTCTAATTGTTTTGTTGTAAACGACTCTCAACCCACAGGGTTGTTTGCTTCTGATATAACCATCAATAGTACTTTTTTATCTTGGATTTCTAATTCGGGGAGTACCAGTTTTACACTCCAATATAAAAAAACCAGCGAAACCACTTGGCAAACAATCAGTCCTTTTTTGGGGTCGATTTATATTTTGTCGAATTTAATTCCCAATACTCAATACGACTGGAAAGTTAAAGGTGAATGCTCTTTTGATTATTCGGCGGTTTCGACCTTCACGACAAGACCCGAAATCTATTGCACACCCACTTATGCCAATAGCGGATGCAGTGTGGGCGTAGGTTTGGCAAGTGTAACACTCAATGACATCGTGCTTCATGCGGATAATAATTGTACTTCAACTACTTTCAATTATTATCCAACTCCTGTGGGCAAACTCATTTTGAATAGTGCCAACGAAATAGAGGTCTCTTATTATGGAACTGCCAATATGCAAAACATTACAATCTGGGTGGATTTCAACCGTAATTACACTTTTGAAGATACAGAAGTAATTTACATATCAAGCAGAGGCAATGCACAACCTTTCTCTGATTTGTTTACGGTAAGTCAGTATGGACAAGTAGGTACAAATTTCAGAATGAGGGTTCTTTGTAAAAATGGGCTTGCAAGTACTTATCCATGCAATGCTTATACTTACGGAGAAACCGAAGATTATTTGGTAGATGTATGTGCAGCACCGCTGCCACCCACTGTTATACCAAGTTATAAGGTGCAATTATGCGGACCAAGTGTAAGTCTTTCTACTTCAGGTTGTACAGGTACGCTGATGTGGAACTTCAATCCTCTTCAAAATACTCCTACTTTCAATGCTACACAGACGGGGATTATGTATGCTAATTGCATTAATGCTTGCGGAACAAGTTATTCTGGTTCAACGCAGGTAGTGGCTTGCTGCACACCCAATCAAACCACAAAATCTGGACTTTGGAATGACGAAACCGTTTGGTCTTGTGGGGTAATGCCATGGTCAACAGAAACAGCAAATATCAATACAGGTCATATTATTCAAGTACCCACGGGCAATTATTTAATCAAAAATATATCAAATAAAGGTCAGATTAAATTTAATAATGGAGCTAACATTTTGTTTAAGACCCAGTGATAAATCATCCATCTTTATTTCTCAAATGAATCATCCGTATTTCAAATTTTTGATTTGAAACAGCAAGTATCAAACGAGTACCTAATTCCCCAATAAATTACCATGAAAAAAAACATACTTATCAAAGCAATAGTAATGCTTTTATTGTCTATTTCGAGTACATATGCCCAAGACTTTATCACCCGTTGGAATTTAGCCACATCTGGTTCGGGAGCTACTCAACTAACTTTTAGTGTCGCTACTGGTGGAACCGTAAGCTATACTTGGCAACAGGTAGGAGGTGCTGCTGCAACAGGCTCAGGTACATTTAGTGGTACTACTGCCACCATTTCAGGTTTACCTTCTGGTGGTATTGTAGATTTAAGTATTGTACCTACGAATTTTCAAAGAATTATCATAAATGGTGGTGCTGATAAAAGTCGTCTGACTGATGTAAAACAATGGGGTAGTGTAGCGTGGACAAGTATGGAAAATGCCTTTGGAGGCTGTTCTAACTTGAATATTACTGCTACAGATTTACCGAACTTGACAGGTGTTACAAATTTAAGTGGTATGTTCGGTGGCTGTTATTCTCTAACCGGACCATCGAATATCAATTCTTGGAATACATCTACCATAACAAACATGAGTAGGATGTTTTATAGTGCGGGTGCATTTAATCAAAATATAAGCTCATGGAATACGGCATCTGTTACTAATATGAGTCAGATGTTTCTCTATGCTTATGCATTTAATCAAGATATAGCCACTTGGAATACAACTGCTGTTACTAATATGAGTGATATGTTCAATGGAGCAAGTGCCTTCAACCAAAATATAAGTACATGGAATACTGCTGCTGTTACTAATATGAGTGGTATGTTTTGGTCAGCAAGTGCATTTAACCAAAACATAAGCACATGGAATACAGCGGCGGTTACAAATATGAGTAGTATGTTTTATCAAGCGAGTGCATTTAATCAAAACATAGGCTCATGGAGTACTTCAGCAGTTACCAATATGAGTAGTATGTTTCAGAATGCAACTGCATTTAATCAAAACATAGGAGCATGGAATACGGGGGCTGTAACCGATATGAGCTTTATGTTTCAACAGGCATATGCTTTTAATCAAAACATAGGTTCATGGAATACTTCGGCTGTAACAAATATGCGTAATATGTTTTATTCAGCAACTGCATTTAATCAAAATATAGGTTCATGGAGTACCTCGGCGGTAACCAATATGGGTAGTATGTTTTCTTCTGCGAGTGCATTTAATCAAAATATTGGTTCATGGAATACTTCGGCAGTAACCAATATGAGTTCTATGTTTAATACAGCAAGTACATTCAATCAAAACATAAGCTCATGGAATACATTAGCCGTAACAACAATGCAGGCTATGTTTTCCAATGCAAGTGCTTTTAACCAAAACATAGGCTCATGGAATACTTCGGCAGTAGCTGATATATTTGGAATGTTTAATGGTGCCACTGCCTTTAACCAAAATATTGGTTCGTGGAATATTGCAAATGCTACTAATATGCAAGCTATTTTCACAAACTCAGGAATCAATATTACCAATTATGATGCCATTTTAACAGCTTGGAACACCGCAGGTTATACCAATAAAAACTTAGGTAATGTCGCTCCCTTGAAATATTGTACTGCCGTCGCCGCAAGAACTTCCCTTGTTACTCCCACAGGCAGTGGTGGTAAAGGCTGGACAATAACAGGTGACGAACAGTGTGATAATGATTCATTTATCACTCGCTGGAATTTGGCTACTTCTGGTTCGGGTACTACGCAGCTTACTTTTGGGGTTGCTACTGCTGGAACGGTCAACTATACTTGGAAGCAAGTAGGTGGGTCAGGTACAGGCTCTGGAACGTTTAGTGGTTCTAATGCTACTATCACGGGTTTACCATCTGGAGCTACCATTGATTTGAAGGTTACCCCTGCCAATTTTCAACGGTTTATTATGAACTTCGGGACTGACAGAAGTAGATTAATAGATGTAAAACAATGGGGAACTGTGGCATGGACAAGTATGGAAAACACCTTCGCAGGTTGTGACAACTTAAACATTACTTCCGTAGATGTCCCCAACTTGGCGGGTGTAACTAATACAAGTTATATGTTTGGTGCCTGTGGTATTTTAAATGGTCCTGCTAACATCAATACTTGGAATACCAGTACGTTGGTTAATGTGAGCAATATGTTTTATAATGCCTATGTTTTCAATCAAAATATTGGCTCATGGAATACTGCAGCCGTAACCAATACGAGTTTTATGTTTAATGGTGCTACTGTTTTTAATCAAAATATCGGTTCTTGGAATACTGCCGCCGTTACCAATATGGCTGGGATGTTTTATGGAACGGCTTTTAATCAAAATATTAGTTCATGGAATACTGCAGCAGTTACCAATATGAGCCAAATGTTCGGTGCGGCACAGTCCTTTAACCAGAATATTAGTACATGGAATACAGCAGCCGTAACAAATATGAGTGGAATGTTTGCCAGTGCAAGTGCCTTTAACCAAAACATAAGTGTATGGAATACCGCAGCCGTAACAAATATGAGTTCAATGTTTGGTGGTGCAAGTGTCTTTAACCAAAACATAAGTGTATGGAATACAGCAGCCGTAACCAATATGAGTGCAATGTTTGCGAATGCAAATTCCTTTAACCAAAACATAAGCACGTGGAATACATCGGCAGTAACAGATATGAGTAATATGTTTCGTAATTCAACGGGTAATCCAATAGCATTCAATCAGAATATAAGCTCATGGAATACCTCGGCGGTAACCAATATGAATTCAATGTTCTATTATGCTACTGCTTTCAATCAAAATATTAGTACCTGGAATATTGCCAATGTTACTAATATGACTGACATTTTCAGAAACTCAGGTATCAGTGTGGCTAACTATGATGCCATGCTAACGACATGGAGTACATCAAGTTATACCAACAAAAATTTAGGGAATGCTTCCCCACTGATATACTGCTCGGCAAATGCCGCCAGAACGATACTTACTACCTCTGTAGGTAGTGGTGGCAAAGGCTGGACTATCACAGGTGATGTCTTGTGTGGTCCCGAAATCAACCTCAAAGGCAATAATGTTAGTATCGTTAGTGGTGATATTACACCAAGTGCCACAGATTTTACAGATTTTGGTTCAGTAAATATTTCATCAGCCCCAGTAGTCAGAACTTTCACGATTGAAAACACGGGTGTACTTCCCCTAACACTTTCGGGTAGCCCTATTGTAAATATCACGGGTGCTAATGCGAGTGATTTTACCGTAACCAGCGTTCCGACAACTCCAGTAGTAGCTTCGGGGAATACTACTTTTCAAATCACTTTTGCCCCCGCAGCGGCTGGTACAAGAACAGCCACAGTGAGCATTTCGAACAATGATACTAACGAAAATCCCTACACATTTGCCATTCAAGGGATGGCGAATCCCTTCATCACTCGTTGGGATTTAACTACTTCTGGTTCAGGGTCTTCCACACTTAATCTTGGTGTAACTACCTCAGGAACAGTCAGCTACACTTGGAGGCAAATAGGGGGTTCTGGTCTTTCGGGTTCGGGTACTTTTAGTGGTTCTAATCTTAGTATCAATGGATTACCGTCATTTTCTACCATAGAATTATCCATATCGCCTACTAATTTCCAAGGTATAAATATGAGTTTTAGCTCTGACAGAAATCGATTGGTCGATATAAAGCAATGGGGCGGCGTGGCTTGGACCAATATGCAAACGGCTTTTCAGAGTTGCAGTAATCTGAATATATCAGCTACTGATGTTCCAAATTTGGCGGCAGTAACCAACACAAGTTATATGTTTTTTGGATGCACTGTACTGAATGGACCTACCAACATTAATTCATGGAATGTGTCATCGGTTACAAATATGTCAGGAATGTTTGTATCCGCACGGGCTTTTAATCAGAATATTAGCTCTTGGAATACCGCCGCAGTAACCAATATGCTCCAAATGTTTAGTGGGGCTTGGGCGTTCAATCAAAACATTGGCTCTTGGAATACCTCCGCAGTAACTAACATGAGTAATATGTTTTTTGATGCGACTGTTTTCAATCAAGACATCAGTTCTTGGAATACATCAGCCGTAACGAATATGTCGTCAATGTTTCAGCAAACTCTTGCCTTCAATCAAAATATTGGAGCTTGGAATACAGCAACAGTTACCAATATGAATGGGATGTTTTGGGGAGCAAAATCATTCAATCAAAACATTAGTGCTTGGAATACCGCCGCAGTTACCAATATGTCTGGGATGTTTTTTGGGGCAAATGTTTTTAATCAGAATATTAGTGCTTGGAATACTGCTGCTGTAACAAATATGAGCCTAATGTTTTCGGGATCAGGTGCTTTCAATCAAAACCTCGGTACGTGGAATATCACTAATACTACCAATATGGGTGATATATTCAATAATTCAGGGATTCACACCAATAACTATGATGCTATCCTGACAGCGTGGGACAATGCTGGATATACCAACAAAAATTTAGGAAATGTAGCTCCTCTGAATTATTGTAACTCATCTACCGCAAGAACGACGCTTACAAGCAGTAAGGGTTGGACAATCACAGGGGATGCAAATAATTGTAATCAAGAAATAAATCTAAGAGGTAATGGTCTTAGTATTATTAGTGGTGATATTACTCCGAGTACAACCGACCATACAGATTTTGGAACATTAAATACCCTATCAGGTTCTATCGTAAGAACCTTTACAATAGAAAATACAGGAGCAAATACGCTGTCGCTTTCAGGAAACCCAATCGTAAATGTTTCTGGAGCAAATGCAAGTGAGTTTGCCGTTACCGTCATTCCGTCTGCCTCATTAGCAGCTTCTGGAACTACTACCTTTCAGATTACTTTTACGCCATCAGCAGTGGGGCTTCGTAAAGCAACTGTGAGTATTGCCAATGATGATAGCAACGAAAACCCATACACATTTGCTATTCATGGAATGGTGAGTCCGTTTGTTACTCGGTGGAACCTGGCGACATCAGGTTCAGGAAATTCGCAATTAAGTTTTGGAGTAGTTAGCTCTGGAACGGTTGATTATACATGGCAAAGAATCGGTGGACTTGAATCGGGTTCGGGAACGTTTAATGGCAATACTCTCAATATTTCAGGATTGCCTTCTAATGCGACCATCGATGTAAGCATTTCACCTACTAATTTCCAAAGAGTTAATATCAGCAATGGGATTGACAAGAACAGATTGATAGACGTAAAACAATGGGGAGCTGTGGCTTGGACAAATATGCAAAGTGCTTTTGTTGGATGTATAAACTTGAATATTTCGGCGACTGATGTACCTATACTTTCAGGAGTGACCTCAATGGGAAGTATGTTTGCTAATTGTAGTTCACTGAATAGTCCCACTAACATTGGTTCATGGAATATGGCATCCGTAACCGATATAGGGGAGATATTTTATGGTGCCACTGCTTTTAATCAGAACATAGGTTCTTGGAATACGGCAGCCGTAATCAATATGAGTGGTATATTTAATGGTGCAAGTACTTTTAATCAAAACATAGGTTCGTGGAATACGACAGCCGTAACTGGTATGAGTTATATGTTTTATAATGCAAGTGCTTTTAATCAGAATATAGGCTCGTGGAATACGACAGCCGTAACCAATGCGTTTGCTATGTTTTTCGGAGCAACCGCTTTTAATCAAAATATTGGAGCGTGGAATATTGCCAATAATACAGGTATGAATAATTTTTTCAAAAACTCAGGTATCAACGTCAGTAACTATGATGCTATCTTGACGGCTTGGAATAATGCAGGATATACCAACAAAAATTTAGGGGATGCTTCGCCCTTGGTCTATTGTGGAGCAACAGCCGCAAGAACCACACTGACAACTCCTACTGGTAGTGGTGGTAAAGGTTGGACTATTACAGGTGATGCCGTATGCAGCCCAGCAATAGCTACATTAACAAATATCAATGGTACAAACGCAAATGTAAACATAGCCGCAAGTGGCACTACTACCTTACGAGTAATCCTCACAGGTGTTGGACCTTGGAGTTTCGCCCTAAACGATGGTCAAGTCAATAAATTTTATACTGCATCAAGTTCTCCGTTTTTGATTAACGTAACCCCCAATGCTACAAGACAATATAGCCTGACTAATCTGATAACGAACTTTTCAAATGGTACTACCAACGGTACTGTTAGAGTTGTCGTAGGCTCAGACCCGTCATTGACACTCGACACGCCACCAAATTTGAATGCTTGCCAACAAGGGACTTTAGAAATTCCATTCACCAAAAACGGGCTATGGGAGGCTAATTCAGAGGTTTTTGTAGATGTGATGAATTCGGCGGGTACATCAGTTGTTTTTGGTGGAGGGGCTTATCAAACAAGTCCAGCTATCATCAATATTCCTGCAGGCGTATCGGATGGAACATATAAAGTAAGAATTGGGGCAAAACGTACTCATGCCACTCATGTGCTAAGTACATATTCCATCACCATTAGTACAGCCACGTGCCAAACGCCTAAAACTACGATTGTCAATACAAATTCATCCGAAGAAAATTGTGTCAGTCAAACGTTAAGAGCAACACCTGAAGGAAATGATTATATTTATGAGTGGTTTAGGAATGGGAATTCGTTAGCACCAGAAAACTCAAATGCTTCTATTATTACATTACAAAGTGGTAACTATACGGTGAGAGTCAAAAATAATACAACAAGCTATGACCAAACTTCCAGTATTTATGTAATCTCTACAATACAAAGTGTAGCGACGAATGTTGCCATTAGTTCCCCTAATTCAACTATTTGTGGTGGAAATACAACGAGTACCCTAACGTCACAAATAACGTGTGTCGGTTGTAGCTATCAGTGGTTTAAATCCATAGGTAATGGAGTTTATAAAGCTATCATTGGGGCAAATAGCACAAGCTATGTTGCTTCATCAACAGGAAGTTACCGTATTGAAATTTATGATGGTGATTGTATATATGTTGGTACAAAAGACATCACAAATATACCTACGGTTTCTGTTAGTGCTGACCCAAATTCGATAAGTGTTGGCGGAACCAAGAATATAGACATCACATTGGAAGGTACGCCTCCTTTCAACTTTCAATTAGTAGGGAGTGATAACAGCACTGTGAATAGAACTGTAAATACCAACCTAACAAGTATTACGGTTTCTCCAACACAAAGTACACAGTATTATGTAACTAATCTTTCAAATAGTTGCGGTGCAGGTTCTAATTCAAACACTGTTGAAGTTGTTGTTGCACCGCTTCCTTCTTTTACAATTCCTGGTGGGGGTAGTTTTCAGAGTTTTAACAATAATATTTGCCCTGGTAGTACTATATCCATTCCTTACCAGACCACTGGTAACTGGAATGCTTACAGAGAAGTAAATGTGGATTTACTCAACTCCACAACCAATGCCTTGATTCCGAATACTTCTCAAAAGAGTTTTAATTCCAATCCAATCTTGTATCAAGTGCCTGAAGGAGTTCCTGCTGGTACGTATAAAGTACGCCTTACAAGTACTTTACCTTATATTGCAAAACCAGTAGTAAGTAGCTCCACATACACGATTAGTTCCACTAACTGTGCCCAACCTTTGTCAACTATCAAAGCAGTACAGTCATGTTCAAATGCACAATTATCAGCTTTACCAGTAGGACAAGGATATTCTTATCAATGGCTAAAGAATGGAAATCCTATCAGTAATGCTTCTGAAAATACTTACATGGCTACTGAAAGTGGAAGTTACTCAGTGAATATCACCAATTCAGTAAGTTCGTATAATGGCACGGCTACCTACTCAGTTACTATCAATGAAATCAATGGTATTATAACAGCCTCTTCAGGGCAAATATGTACCAATGGAGGTTCATTGACTTTGACATCAAGTAATTCAGGAGCAGGATTTAGCCATCAATGGTATTATTCGTCAGATAATTCAGTTTTTACAGAAATTGTAGGGGCAATCAATAATACATACAATGCCACAAATACTGGATACTACTATGACATCATTAAAAATGGAAATTGTGAAGTAAAGTCAAATGTACTGAATACCTGCCTTGCGAGTGTCAATTTTGCATCAAGAACTGTTTGTAGTAATGCCTCAACTAACGTACCTTTTACGTTTAGTGGCGGAGATAACCAAACCCTGACCTTACAGATTGTTAATGCAACATCCAATGCGGTTGTTGTTCCTAATTTATTTACTACTACAAGTACTGGAAATACGCAGTATAATCCTACTGTTACAATACCGTCGTCATTAGGAGTAGGTACTTACAAGTTTAGGCTTATTTCTGGAATGCCAAATAACATTAGTAGCACAGGTGTAGGTATCATGACTATTTCGGGTCAAACAGGAGGTACTGCACCAACAGTTACTGCAAGTGCGAATAGTGTTTCTACCCCAACAAATGTAACGATAACGGCTACTGGTTGTCTGAACGATACCAAGTGGGAAAATTCAAATGGTCAGGTAGTTACAACATCATCGTTCAGTAGTTTAATCAACAAAAATTCAGTGTTTTCGGCATTTTGTGTAGATATTCAGAGCGGTTGTATCAGCCCTGCAAGTAGTACAACTGTGACCTATAATTGTACCGATGCTTACGAACCCAACAATACAACCATTGCGGCAACTCCAATAAACTTGAATTCTTTTCTAAGTCCAGTTATTTGTTTGAATGGATTTGATAATCCTGACTATTTCAGATGGACTGTTGGCGGTCAAGTTTATTTTATAAAAGCATCACTTTTATCAAGTCAAACTCCTGCGGGGGATTATAAGATTCAGGTGAACGTATCAGGGACAAATCTCATCATAGAAACATTACCATCAACCGTAGGACAGTTTTTAGATACCTACCTAACCGTATATGACGCTGACGGAGTTACAGTTTTGGGAACGAATGATAATGGTAATGCCAATGGTTTTTCAAAGATTACAATTCTCAACGCTATATGCCTGACCAACACCTCATTAACCACAGGTAATTGGTCAACATCAGCAATCTGGTCGTGCGGACACATACCATTAGCTACAGAACCCGTCCAAATTTCATCAGGACACACTGTAACTTTGGATATAAACGGTGCAGCAAAAAGTTTGGATTTACGGGGGATTCTGAACCAACAAGCAACTAAGGTTTTGACGATTCAGGGAAATCAGTAGATTTGAAATAGGTCAAAAATAACCCCACAAAAAAGACTTTTCAAGAAATTGAGAAGTCTTTTTTGTATTTTAGCAATTCTACAAAACATCATTACAATTTATTATCTTTGCCTTATGAAAAACTTACCAATTGGCATACAAACTTTACCCAAACTTAGAGATAGTAACTGTGTTTATGTTGATAAAACAGAGATTATTAATCGTTTAGTTACGAAAGGGAAGTTTTACTTTCTGTCTCGTCCAAGACGTTTCGGTAAGTCGCTTTTGGTATCTACTTTAAAAGAATTATTTCAAGCAAACAAGAGTATTTTTGAAGGACTTTGGATAGAAAATAACTGGGATTGGTCAAAAAATAACCCTGTTTTACATTTTGCTTTTGATATTTACGAATACGATGCCATTGGTTTAGAAAATCTATTAAGACTCACGCTTCAACAAAAAGCCGATGATTTTGGTGTCGAAATTACCCGTACAGGCATCAAAGGAATATTCGCAGAACTTATACAAAACATCTGCAAAAAACATGGAAAAGTAGCCCTCCTCATTGATGAATACGACAAACCCATCATCGATTATATGGAGTTCAGTAAAATGGATAAAGCCAAAGAAAATAGAGATATTCTCAGAGAGTTTTATGGAGCTGTCAAGAGTTCGGATGAGTATTTGGAATTTGTTTTCATCACAGGGATTTCAAAATTTGCGAAGATGTCATTGTTTTCACATTTGAATAATTTACAAGATATAACCCTGCAAAAAAATTACGCTACCTTAGTTGGCTATACGCAAACCGAAATAGAGCATTATTTTGAAGATTATCTGAAAGAAATAGAAACTAATCTTTCATACACACGGGAAGAACTTATTGCTCAAATGAAAATTTGGTATAATGGTTATTCTTGGGACGGTGTAAGTAGGGTTTATAATCCCTTCGGCACATTAAATTTTTTAGCAAATGGGGTATTCCAAAACTTCTGGTTCGCCACAGGAAATCCTCGGTTTTTGATTGAGCAAATGCGAGAAAAAGAAATGTATAATGTTGAAAATGTAGAGGTTAGCAATATTCTTTTAGAAAGATATGATTTAGAAAATCTTGATTTGATACCATTGCTTTTTCAGACAGGCTACCTGACTATCAAGGAATTAGACATTCATACAGGCGAAATGATTTTGGATTATCCCAATAAAGAAGTTCGAGAAAGTATGTATGAATTTTTGATTGGTGATTTATCCCGCAACCCAACCCGTATGAATAGCGGACGTACCATGCAAGACATCCGTAAAGCATTATTAATCAAAGACTTAGAGCAGGTTCGAGAAATTATAAACTCTATTCTGGCAGATTTACCCTTTGAGACTTTTCATAAACAATCAGAAGGGCTTTATCATGGCTTAGTTCATCTGATTTTTAGTTACTTAGGCGTATTTGTGAGTAGCGAAGTCCACTCTTCAAGAGGCAAAGCCGATGCCATTGTAGAAACCCTAACGGACATATTTATTTTTGAATTCAAATTTAATAAAACTGCTCAAGAAGCCATTGCTCAAATCAACAAGAAAAATTACGCTGCCCGATACAAAACTTCTAATAAATCCATCACAGGTATTGGCGTTAATTTTGATGCCAACACCAAAGAAATTGATGATTGGGTGGAGGTGGAACTGTGATGAAGCAGAGAAGAACCCCACAAAAAAGACTTTTCAAGAAATTGAGAAGTCTTTTTTGTATTTTAGCAATTCAATAACTCGGAAATAACCCTAACACACAAAACAATGGACAAACCAAAAATTGGTGGTTATCGTAAACCAACCAAATCTCCTGCTGGTGCTAAAAGATATGCCAGTGGTAAATTCGACAACCTTCCGCCTAAAGTAGATTTACGAAAATTTATGACTGACGTTGAAGAGCAAGTCGGGTCGAGTTGTGTGGCTAATGCACTTGCTGGTGCATACGAATACATTGCCAAAAGAGAGCTTCAGGACGAATCCGATGTAAGTCGGTTGTTCGTATATTATAATGCTCGGTACTTGGATGATATGCAGGACGAAGATGGAGGCTCATTTATGGAAACGGCTATCAAAGGTTTGCAAGAATACGGGGCTTGTTCAGAAACCAATTGGCCTAATGATGAGGATTTGATTTTGCAAGAACCACATGAAGATGCTTATGCCGAAGCTGAAAAATTTAAAATTACAGATGCCCAATTCATTGAAACTGACTTAGATATTTGGCGAAATGCCCTCGCAGAAGGTCACCCGATAGCTTTTGCCTTGAATACTTTTGAGTCTTTTGATGATGCCTCCAATAATCGGGGACGTGTACCAATGCCAAAAAAATCTGATAAAGTTCGGGAAACTGATGGCTGGCACGCCATGTTGGCTGTTGGATATTCTGACCCAGACAAGGTTTTTATTGTAAGAAATTCTTGGGGAAATGAGTGGGGCGAAAAAGGCTACTGTTATATTCCTTACGACTATGTGATTCATGAAGATTTCAATGCTGGCGATACTTGGATTATCAAAGCCATTGACGAATCCAATTACAATGAGGAAGTTTGGGACGAAGACGAATCCTCTTCTTTTACCGATGAGGATTCTACGATAATTGAAGATTTTTATTTAAAGACGGATGACCCAGATGGATTTCTGGACGAGTTAGAGGATTTACTAAAAGAATATACTGAATCAGAAGATGATTATTTCTATGATGCCGATTTTGCAGATGAATCAGATGACGATGGCTATTATGAAGTGACGATGTTAGAGTTTTATCTCAATACCGATGACCCAGACGGATTCATTGAAGCCCTCGAAGAGCTTGGAGCTAATTATGCTGCTGATGAAGAAAGTTTTGAATTCGGCATAGCAGGTGAAGAAGAAGATGATTATGAAGAA
>JAAFJL010000105.1 GCA_013298865.1 Cytophagales bacterium
ATTTTACCTGAGTCTATTTCGGCAACTTTTGCTCGTTTAAATGGCTCACTAAATGTACGAGTAATCTTTGTTTTGTCCATAAGTTGGGTTGTTTTATTTGTCAACCTATTTCAGGACGATACAAAAGGGTCATTTTTAGGTAAAAGCTAATAACTTTACCCAGTTTATTGCTCATTTACTTAAAAGAATATAAACCAGAAATACTTGTGTATAAACCGTAGCTCCCGCTGAGAGGGGTCGGGGGAGAGGTTTCGCATTAGTATGTATGCAGTTCCGTATTTGAAAGTAAAATGGAGGAGTCTCAATATTTTTTGAGGAACTTAAAACAAAAACTTTTAATTGCGTAATTTTACAGACTCATTATCAATACTCATTGCTCAAAGCTCATTGCTGAGGGCTAATGTTAATCATTCCAAAAAACAAATGACCCAACAAGCTGTAAGAGTACGTTTCGCACCCAGTCCGACAGGTGGATTGCATATCGGGGGAGTCCGAACGGCATTGTATAACTATTTATTAGCCAAGAAGTTAGGCGGAAAAATGTTGCTTAGAATTGAAGATACCGACCAAACTCGGTTTGTATCAGGGGCAGAAGAATATATCATTGAAGCCCTCTCGTGGGTGGGCATCACGATTGACGAAGGTGTGGGCGTAGGTGGTCCACACGAGCCATATCGTCAGTCTGAACGCAAGGAAATTTACCAAAAATACTCCCAACAATTACTCGACGAAGACAAAGCGTATTATGCTTTTGATACATCAGAAGAATTGGATGCAATGCGTCAAACCTTTGAGAGTCAGGGGTCTGCGTTTCAGTACAATGCAATTACTCGCCTGAAACTAAGCAATTCCTTAACGCTTTCTCCAGAAGATTTAAAAGCAAAATTAGATGCTGGTGTACCCTACGTAATTCGTCTGAAAATTCCTGCAAAAGATGAGGTTCGTTTTAAAGATTTGATTCGTGACTGGGTTCATGTGCATACATCAACGCTGGATGATAAAGTTTTGATGAAATCTGACGGAATGCCAACCTATCATTTAGCCAACGTTGTGGATGACCATTTGATGGAAATTTCTCATGTAATTCGTGGAGAAGAATGGTTACCGTCTGCCCCAATGCACGTGCTTTTGTACAGGGCTTTTGGTTGGGAAAGTACCATGCCACAATTTGCCCATTTGCCATTATTGTTGAAGCCAGAAGGTAATGGAAAACTCTCTAAACGTGATGGAGATTTGGGTGGTTTTCCGATTTTTCCTTTAGAATGGACAAATCCAGACGGCTCAAAAGCCAAGGGTTTCAGAGAAGAAGGATACTTAAAAGAAGCCATGGTAAATTTCTTGGTTTTATTAGGTTGGAATCCTGGAACGGAGCAAGAATTATTTTCGATGGAAGAATTGATTGAGACTTTTACTTTGGAAAGAATCAATAAATCGGGAGCTAAATTTGACATTAATAAGGCAAAGTGGTTCAATCAGCAATACTTAAAAAATTATCCTGATGAAGATTTAGCAAGAATGTATCTGCCTAATTATGAGACAGATACGGCTTTGAAAATTGTACATTTGTTCAAAGAGAGAGTGACTTTCCCGCAAGAGATTGGCGAAGAAGCAACAGCGTTATTTGCAACGCCAGAAACTTATGACGAAGCCATTGTTGCTGCCAAATGGAATGATGATGCCAAGAGAGGTATCACTGCTTTCAAGGATGCTTTGCCAAGTATTGAGAATTTTTTGGCAGAAGATATTAAGCATACTTTGCACGAAGAATTAGAGAAATTGGGCATCAAAATGGGAAAAATTATGCAGATGTTACGGGTTGCCCTTACGGGTGCTGGTGCAGGACCAGACTTGATGCTTTCGATGGAAATTATAGGTAAAAAAGAGGTAATTGCAAGATTGGAAAAAGCGATTTTACAGTTAACAGTAATCAGTTAACAGTTATCAATTTGAATAGCTTCGGGCAGTTAGTGTAACAATATCCTCAAAAATATGAAACGAAATAGAATTTACTTAGGAGTTAGTATAATTGTAGGGTTGGCATTGGGAGTTGCAACTAAAAATATTGCCTTGTGGTTATCTATTGGCGTTGCAATTGGGATTTCGCTGAGTGGAATCACCAAGAAAAATTAGGGAAAAATGATTGCCAAAATCATACAAAAACTCGTAACTACTTACTGATAATTGCTCACTGATAACTGTTCACTGAAAAAAAGATGGCTAAGAAAAAAGAATCAACAAAAAAAGAAATGCCTCGTGTTCATAAAGAATTAGAGGGTTTTGATATTTCGATTAATACCTTCGGGGAAATTAATCGCTCGATTGATATTGACAAAATCAACGAGTTTTTGAACAAACATAACGACGATAAAAAGTTAAAAAATAGAGAGTAGATTAATTTGAAAATTTGGAGATTTGAAAATAATAATATCCTTCTGCAAAGCGATGATATTTTTTTCTTTTAACAACTTATCAACTTAAAATTTATCAATTTATTTACGCATGAAAATAGACCAAGAATCTTTACAAAAAATTGCTCATTTGGCTCGCTTAGAAGTGAAACCAGAAGAGGAAGCCGAAATGCTAAGTTCGCTCAATTCAGTACTAACTTGGATGGAAGAACTAAACGAAATTGATACTGAAAATGTAAAACCATTAACTCATATCACACTGGAAATCAATGCTTTACGTGAAGATAAAGTAATACCAAGTATTTCTCGTGCAGAAGGACTCTTCAATGCTCCGAAACAAGACGGAGAATATTTTAGAGTGCCAAAAGTGGTGGAGTAAATTTAGATTAGACAACTTTTTAAAAGTTGTCTAATCTTTCAATTATCAACTCATTAACTCAATAAAAATGAAACTTTGGGGTATAGATTTAGGCGGTACAAAAATTGAATGTGCCGTGCTGGATTCTGAAAATAATTTAGAAGTTATCATCCGTAAACGAGTACCTACGGAGGCTGACAAAGGCTACGAGCATATCATTCAGCAAATCAAAAAAGTGATTGATTTAGTTGCCGAAGAATTAGGAGAACAACCCCCAAAAGTTGGTTTTGCTACACCTGGCGTACTCGACCCTGAGACGCAAACCATGAAAAACTGCAATACCGTTTGCATGAATGGGCAGCCTATGAATCGTGACATTGAAGCAGCGATTGGTGTACCTGTAAAATTAGCAAACGATGCCAATTGCTTTGCTTTGGCGGAGGCTTTGATGGGAGCAGGCAAGAATTATCCGAAAGCAGAGGTAGTTTTTGGAGTTATCATGGGTACGGGTGTTGGCGGTGGTTTGGTGGTTCACGGAAAAGTAATTGGGGGGCATCATGGCATTGGTGGCGAATGGGGACATAATATCATCGAAGAAAATGGCGAACCTTGTTATTGTGGCAAAGCTGGTTGTGTAGAAAAGGTTTTTTCTGGAACAGGCCTCGAAAAATATTATGCTAAAATATCAGGTAAGTCATTGATTTTAAAGGACATACTTACTAATCATTTGAATAATTCGGATAGTCATGCTACGGCAACTATTGAACGATTATTAGAGTATTATGGTAGAGGAATCTCGACCCTCATAAATGTTATTGACCCAGATTTGATAGTGATTGGCGGCGGTGTTGGTAATATTGATTTACTCTATACAGAAGGCTATGAGCGTATCAAAAAGTATATTTTTAACAATAAAAAATTAACAACTCCGATAATAAAACCGTTATTAGGTGATAGTGCTGGAGTTTTCGGTGCAGCTTTGTTGTAAAACAGCTTCTAAAATCTTTTTATGTTAATCAATGCTTCTAAAATACGGGCTTTGTTTTTCATTCTATCCTTGTTTTGGGGTGATGGGCAAAGCATGGTTTTTGGGCAAACAATTAATTGCAATGACCCCAATAATTCTTTGGGAGGTTTTGAAGTTGATTTCAAGAAAGGTTGTACACCGCATACCATCAATATTGTTGATAAAAGTGGTGGTGCTACCAATATCAAATACAGTTACGACTACAATGTTTTCACGCCTACGGTCTTCACACTTAGCACCCAAACTACCAAAACTTTTTCTTCGGCAGGTACTTACAGCATTGTCCAGACGGGCGAAAAAGGAGGCGTAAAATTCTCCCTTTGCAAGAATATGCACGTACAAGTTTTTGATTTGACCAATGCTAAAATCAATTTTAATGTTATTCCAGCTTCAAATAGTAAGGTTTCTATCGTAATTCTTAATGGAGTTTATGACAAATATGAAGTCGATTGGGGCGATGGTGTTTCAGAACCTATTAATCAAAGTAGCCAAACTGCTATTTGTCATGATTATTCTGGAAAAGGTTTAACTACCGCACTCGTTACTGTAAAAGGAAAATTGAACGATGTTTCCTGCGATGGACAAGAGACGAGAACTGCAACGATTTCGAGCAATACCAGTTTGATTTTACCCCAAATTTCTCGTTTAGAAATGTTGAACGATTCTGTGGCAGAAATAGAAATGAAAGGAAATATTTCTTACAGCGTAAAGATTTTTCAACAAGCCGAAACTGAGGCAAATTTTCAGCGAAATTTTCAAGCAACTACAACTCCCAATCAAAGAATTTACAAGATTCCATTTCTCGAAAAAGATACTAAATATTGTTTTCAAGTTGAAGAAAATGATGCTTGCGGACTAAGTTTAAAATCAAACATAATATGCTCTATCCCATTGAAAGCCAATGTGATAGACAAAAACTCGTCGCTTGTTTGGAAGCCTACGGCGAGTTTCTCTAATTACCTCATTAACAGAGACGGCAACTTCCTGACGAATGCTTCGACTAATCAATACAAAGATAATTCCGTCGAATGTGGCAAAGATTATTGTTACAGAATTTCCTCACAAATAGGTACTTCAATCTCCATTTCGTCTTCAAAATGTCTATCAATTGGCAAACCAGATACCTCCAGAAAAGTAACAGAACCATACGCCACATTTATTGGCAATGCCATAAAATTAGCTTGGCAAGCCCCCAAAGATGTCAATGTAAATCAATACCAAATTTTTCGTTCAAATAATTCAGTAAATGGGTTTGAGAAATTGAGTAATTCCCCCACAACAGATTATTTTGATGCTACCACAAAGGTCTTAGAATCAGTGAGTTGCTATAAAATTACGTATCAGGATGAATGTAAAAATTTAGCTCCATTTTCAACAGCAGTTTGTCCAGTTTTTCTGAATCAGGTAAATTCTCAATGTCAATGGAGTTCTTATAAAGGTTTCAAATCTGGTATTCAAAATTATCAAGTCGAACGTTTAACTCCTTCTAAATCAATCACTTCGACTACCTCTAACTTCCTTTATCCCATTCCAGATGAAGTTGAAGAAAGAGTTCTGTACCGTATAAAAGCCATCGCCCAAGACGGGCAAAGTAGTTATTCAAACACAATTAATTTTGTGCATAGTCCTGTGGTTTTTTTGCCAGAAATCTTTACCCCAAATAATGACGGGAAGAATGAAGAGTTCAAACCAGAAAAGACGGTTTTTGTCAGTGCTTATCGCTTAGAAATCCATAATCGTTGGGGCGAATTAGTATTTACTTCGGATAGCCCAACGGCTGGTTGGAAGGGAGATTTCAAAAATAACCCTGCCTCAGAAGGAACATACCTTTATACCTTAGATATTGTTGATTTTTTGGGAAGGAGTTTCAGGCAGGGTGGGAAAATTTTATTGAAGAGATGAAAGTGTTTAGTTGTGATTGAGTGATTTGTGATTAATTTCAATAACTATCAAATACTCTGACACAGTTCTATCAAAACTCCATTTGTGCCTTTTGGGTGCAGGAAACATACTAATTTATTGTCGGCACCACGTTTGGGCGTTTCGTTCAGAAGGATAAAACCTTCTGATTTCATTCGTTCCATTTCGGCAATAATATCTTCTACCTCGAAAGCAATATGATGAATCCCCTCCCCTTTCTTTTCGATAAATTTTGCAATCGGACTATCAGGATTTGTTGCTTCTAACAATTCAATTTTTGTTTCCCCATTCTGAAAAAATGATGTATTCACCCCCTCAGATTCAACAGATTCTTGCTTGTAAGGTTGACGGTTGAGAAGTTTTGAAAAAAGCTCATTCGAGGCTTCCAAACTCTTTACGGCAATGCCAATATGTTCAACGTTTTTCATAAATGATAAAAGTTAATGAGTATAAGGTTGGTGAGTTTATGAGAAAAAAAATTCAGACAGTCTAAATTTTAAAACTAAAAAACCGCCTAAATAGTTAAATTAGGCGGCTTTTTGGTGGAGACGGAGGGATTCGAACCCTCGTCCAGACAAGGAAACTCATTGCTTTCTACACGTTTAGTCTTGATTAATTTTCGAGACAGCAAAGGTTCAAGCCTGACCCAATACTGTCCTTAGTATCGTTATACTAAATTTGACTCAGAGACATCAGCCAAATTCGACTTTGCGTTTCGTCACCCCAAACCCCAACGGCAAAGTTTAGTCAGGTGGGATGTGGCGGGAAGTTTCAACCTTGTTGAAAACAACCCATAACTCTACCTATAAATAGGAATTAAGCTGCCATGGCATACTGTGTATTGCCAGTTATTGTTCGGATACGGTGGTCACGGAAGACGTACCCAACTCCCGACGTGCTTACAACCAGACTGCACAAGCTGTCAATACCGGTCATCCCCATTTTATTATTGTGATTTAAACAACTTTATTGAAATCTACCTCACAACGTTCCCTAAAAATTGGGACTGCAAAAATAGGCAAAAAATTTGGGATATGATTTTGAAAATGCAGAAATTGTAACATTGGTAATTTTACATTTTTAATTTTCAACTACCCCAATGTTTTGTATCCCAAAAATCTTCCAACAATTTCCAGAACTCATTGCCGCCGAAAGTACCCGACATGGTGGCGTAAGTGATTTTCCTTTTTCATCTTTGAATTTAGGAATTTATTCGGGAGATTCCCCAGAGGCTGTCCAAGAAAATCGGAAGCGATTTTTTGGAAGTTTAGGAATAGATTTAGCTGAAGTTTGTTTCTCGTATCAAATCCATGAAGATAAAATTTGGGTGGCACAAAAGCCCGAAAATTTGGAGGGTTACGATGCCTTCATTACCAATCAGCCAAATATTTTTGTCTGTGTTACGGTAGCGGATTGCACGCCAGTTTTGATTTACGATGCTAAAAATCAGGTAGTTGCCAGTGTTCATGCAGGTTGGAAAGGAACAGTCTTAGCAATTTCAGGAAAAACTTTGCAAAAAATGCAGGAAACTTTCGGGACAAACCCTGCGGATTGTTACGCATACGTAGGAATTTGTATTGATGAATGTTCTTTTGAAGTTGGAGACGAAGTTGCCAATCATTTCGGAGAAAATTTCAAACGTTTTGATGAAGAAAAAGGCAAGTTTTTTGTAGATTTAAAACGTGCAAATCAGCATCAATTAATCACTTTGGGAGTACCCGAAAATCAAATCGAAATCTCTGAATTTTCTACTGTTCTGCACAACGAAAACTACTTTTCACACAGAAAAGAAAAAGGTAAAACAGGCAGGATGTTAGCAGTGATTGGGGTTAGAGGGGAATAATTTTTCAAACTTAAATTTAATAATATGATATTCAGAAATGCCAATACCGATGATATTGAAATTATTGCCAATTTACATTCTTTAAGCTGGCAAAAAACTTACCGTGGGTCTTTTACAGATGATTTTTTAGATAATCATGTTCATGAAAATCGTAAATCTGCATGGACTCAAAAAATCCTACAACCATCTGATAATCAATTTATTATGCTTTGCGAAATAGATAATTTATTGGCAGGTTTTGTCTGTGCTTATGGCAATGACAGTGAAGAGTTTGGGACTTATATCGACAATCTTCATGTATTGCCAGAACTTAAAGGAAAAGGTATTGGAAAAGAATTGATGAAACAAGTGTCGGCATGGAGTATTGAGACCTATAATCAACCAAAACTAAACTTGGAAGTTCTTGAAAATAATGGAGATGCCAGAATTTTTTACGAAAAAATGGGAGGTATAAATCATCAAACTTCTTCTCAGGTAATGGAGAGTGGAAATGTACAAAATCTCTGTCTTTATACTTGGGAAAAATTTGTTTGAAGCTCCCTCCTACTACTTTGAAAACTGAACAACCCAACAAAAGCCTTGCAAATAGTTATGGCTTTTGCTTTTTTTGTATATTTGAAATAAAATATAAAATAATGAGTAATCGACTTATTTCTGAAATATTAAAAGAACCAGATGCATACTTTCTGCTTCAAGAAGCACATATTGCTCTCGAAGACGAGAAAGCACGTAGAATCGCTTTTTACAATGACATTACTGAACAAGAAAAAGCAGAATTTATCAATGGTGAAATCATCGTTCATTCTCCAGTAATGAAACGGCATAATTCTGCGTCTCTTTTATTGGCTCGTTTAATAAGCATTTATGCAGACATTCACCAATTAGGTTTTGTGGGTATTGAAAAAATCATGATTACGCTTACTCGTAATGATTATGAGCCAGATATTTGCTTTTTCAGAAAAGAAAAATCAAATGATTTTATAGAAAAACAAACACTTTTTCCTGCCCCAGATTTTATAATAGAGGTATTGTCTGAAGGTACAAAGAAACGTGATAGAGGGGTGAAATTTAAAGATTATCAGGCTCATGGTATTGAAGAATATTGGATTATTGACCCCGACCATCAAACAGTTGAGCAGTATCACCTCGAAGATGCAGAATATGAACTCATTCTTAAATCATCAGAAGGAAATATCAAAAGTTTTGTATTAACAGATTTTCAGATTCCTATTCAATCCATTTTTGATGAAGTGAGAAATATAGAGACGCTTAAAAAACTGATGTAAAAGGGCTTACTCCCCTACAAAATAACCCTCACTACGCCCTGGAACATTTCCAAAGATTGATGATTTGGAGCTAATTCTGTTATCAAGAAATCTACTTCTGATAATTCACAAACTTTTAGGCGTAATGATGAATTCAACTTCTCCGAAATCGTGGGGGCAGCTACTTGTTTTGATGCCCGAACCATGGCTTTTTTTACCTGAACTACTTCATAGTCAGAATCGCTAATACCCTCATTATCAAAGCCATTGATTCCCAGAATACACAAATCAGCTTTAATTTCTTGAATCTTCGCAACGACATCACCGCCAACGCTAATCTTTGAGGAATTAGATAATTTCCCCCCCAAAAGAATCACTTCAATATTCGGATGTTCGGACAATTCTAAGGCAATCAGCGGACTAATTGTAAAAAATGTTGCGTTCAGGGTTTCTGGTAAAAGATTGGCAATTGCTCTAATGGTTGTTCCTCCACTGGTCAAGATTGTCATGCCGTCTTTGATAAGACTGAGCGTTTTGCGAGCAATAATCTGTTTTTCTTCAAAAGAATAAGTCTCTTCTTGGGTTGCCGTGAAATTGAAAGATTTCGATAATGCACCGCCATGTACTTTGATAATTTTATCTTCCAAAGCCAATTCATTCAAATCTCGCCTGATGGTATCTTCCGAAACATTGAGTTCCAAACTAAGGTCTGAAGACAGCACTTTGTTATGCAAATTAATCTGACGAATGATTTGTAGTTGTCTTTCTTTCTTGAGAAGATTCTTGTTTTCAGTTAAAACCATGCGTTTTTATGCCGTTTTGTTTTTGGAGAAATTTGTTCAAATAAGGGTATTTTATAATAATTCTGGTTAAAATTAAAAAAAAATAAAGATTATCCATGTTTTTGTCTTAGTTTTTGCAAAATTATTTGTATTTTTATCTAAAACAGTGAAATGCTGTTTTTGAAAAATGCAATAACCTGCATTTGCATAACCACTTCGATAAATACCACAAAAAAACATCAATTTAACAAACAAACACTTTCATGAAAAAACAATTACAAAACAAACTTCGTTGGCTGTTTTTGTCTTTCGGACTCGTTGCCTCTCAGGTGGGTTGGTCGCAGGACAGACAAGTTACAGGCAAGATTGTCAACTCCGAAGATAATACGCCTCTGCCAGGGGTTAGTGTTGTCATAAAAGGAACAAATCGAGGCACAAGCTCTGCTTCTGATGGTAACTATAAAGTTTCGGTAACAGACGGTACAACCTTGATTTTCTCTTCTTTGGGTTTTACAAAAAAGGAGGTCAAGGTTGGTAATCAAAGTGTTATAAATGTTGCTTTGGATAATTCAACTTCAAATCTGGAAGAAGTTGTAGTAACGGCAATGGGTGTAAAAGCCGAGAAACGTTCATTGGGTTATTCTACTCAGGAAGTAAAAGGAAAAGAATTAGCAGAAACCAATCGTGAAAATTTCATGGTAGGTATGCAGGCACGTGTAGCGGGTTTGTCTATGACCACAACTTCTGGTCAGCCAGGTTCGTCAGTAGCAATTCAGTTGCGTGGTGCAAGTTCAATCGGTGGAAATAACTCTCCTTTGTACGTAATTGATGGTTTGCCCGTGAGTAACAACACGTTTTCGCAGGGAGCGTTAACAACCGACCAGCCAAATCGTGCCAATGATTATACCAACCGTATGGCAGACATTAACCCGAATGATATTGAATCAATCACGGTTTTGAAAGGTCTGGAAGCAGCCGCTTTATATGGTATCGAAGCATCTGGTGGTGCTATCATGATTACCACAAAAAAAGGAGCATCTGGTAGTAGAGCAAAAATTTCTTATGATAATTCTTTCCGTACAGACCAAGTTTTTAGAACATTAGAAACGCAGAAAGTTTATGGCAGAGGTATCAATGGAGGAACAGATTTAACAAGTTTAGGTTATAGAGGAGCAAAATATCCTGAGAATACACAACTTTTTGATAATGTAAATAATTTTTACAGAAAAGGATTCACCCAAAATCATAACTTATCATTAGAAGGTGGAAACGATAGAATGACGTATCGTTTATCAACGGGATACGTTGACCAACAGGGAGTTACACCAACCAGTGACTATGAAAGAATCTCGATTCGTTTAGCTTCAACAGCAAAATTGACTTCCAAATTAGAGCTTTCAAGTACAATTGGTTTTACCCGTTCTTCTGTCGTGAAACCCATCCGTAGTGATTATGGATTTTACATCGGATTATTGATGTGGCCTGGAACTGAGGACGTTACAAATTATTTGAATCCTAACGGAACTCGTCGCCGCTTGCTTACAGACAACACTGAGTTCGACAATCCATTTTTCAATGTAAATAAAAATCAAAATAACGACCGTACCAGCCGTACACAAGGAAATGTACAGTTGAAATATGACCCTTTCAAGTGGTTGAATGTTACGACTCGTTTTGGTGTGGATGCTTATGCTACACAAGGAAATTATTTACAACACCCAGAATCAAATAGAGGAATTGTAGGAAAAGGGTTCATCGAAAATTATAACGAAAATGCCCTTTTGATGAATGGAAACTTCTTGGTAACTGGGAAAAAAGATTTCGGTAAATTAAAGACTACTTTGATGGTAGGAACAGAGTTTTTGGACAACAAATATGAAGTAAACTCTATCTATGGCGAACAATTGTACATTGCTGATTTCAATAGTATCAACAATACATTGCCTACTACTCAGAGAACGAAGCAAACAATTACAGCAAGAAGAAGAGTAAGTACATTTGGTAGTTTGACCCTCAATTACAACGACATCTTGTATTTTTCAGCAACAGGACGTAATGACCTATCTTCAACTTTACCAAAAGAAAATAATTCAATCACTTATCCTTCATTTGCTGGTAGCTTTATTTTCACAGAATTAGCTGGTCTGAAAGACGCTGTGCCTGCTCTTTCATTCGGAAAATTGCGTGCTTCTTATGCACAAGGTGGAAACGATGCTCCGCCGTATAAAGTTTTGGCAGCTCTTACGCCTCAGACATCATCGGGTGGAGGTTTCGCTTATGGCGTTTTTGGTGGAAATGAAAACTTAGTACCAGAAAGAAGTGAAGGTATAGAGTACGGAACTGAATTAAAATTCTTTAATGGAAGATTAGGACTTGAAGCAACTCGTTATTCAAAGGAAGTTTCAAAACAAATTGTTAGTCAGCGACTTAGCTACGGTACAGGTTTCATCTTGGGCTTATTGAATGGTGGTACATTTACCAATTCTGGTTATGAAATTTCACTTACGGGTGCTCCAATCAGAACGACTAATTTCAGTTGGGATGTTTTGGTAAACTTTACCAAAATCAAAACTACGGTTGATAATTTACCAGCTAATGTTTCTGAATACTATAATTCTGATACTTGGTTGTATGCCAATGCTCGTGCAAGTGCTTTCGTGAATAACTTACAAACGTATTACCCAACGGCAAATCTTGATTATAACCAAAGAGGTGCAGGTAGTGCAACAGCTATTGGTGGTTATAGTTATTTGAGAAACAACAATGGTGACATTTTGATAAATCCAACCTCTGGTTTGCCAGTTGTTAATACCAACTTCTTACCGATTGGTGACCGTAATCCTGATTTTACTTTAGGGGTAAATAATACTTTTACTTACAAGGGAATCCGTCTTTCTTTCTTGTTGGATATTCGTAAGGGTGGAGATGTTTTCAATGGTAACGAATTATTTTTATTTCGTAATGGTCTAAGTATGAACACGTTGAACCGTGAAACTCCGATGACTTTCAAAGGTGTTTTGCGTGATGGTAATGAAAACTCTGCAACGCCAACTCAGAATAATATTCAGATTACACCACTGTATCGCTCTGATTATTATTCATCAATTCCAGAGTCTGATTTTGTGGAAAGAGATATTAATTGGTTACGTCTTCGTGATATTACTTTGAATTATACAATTCCTAAAAATATCATTTCTAAAACTGGTCTTTTCCAAAGTGCGAGTGTATTCCTGACGGGAACTGACCTTTTCTTGATGACCAATTATAAAGGTGCTGACCCGAACGTAAATGGAACAACTGCAACATCTTTGGGTGTAGGTGCATCAGGTTTTGACTTCGGAACTTTAGCCGTGCCAAGAGGTATTTCTTTTGGGGTAAGAGTTGGATTGTAAGAAGTTGATAAGTTTTAAGTTATTAAGTTAATGAGTTGGAAAAATTTAAGTTAACAATTTTTAAAATAAATATAAGTATCTCATTATTAGATATTTAATACCAAAATCATTCATTTTTAAAATTGTAAATTGCTCATTTTCAAATTTTCAAATTGACATTAGATACAACATGAAAAAAATAAAAATACTCTTACTATCGCTCACGCTTTTGAGTCTTGGTAGTTGCGAAAAATATCTTGACATTAATCAGGATCCTTCAAACCCACAGTTGGCAGAAGGTTATGTATTGTTGCCACCACTGTTGCAAAGTATGGTACGTGGCGAAGTTTTTGACTCTCGTTATGTGGGGCAATATGTACAAAACTGGGGTTTTGCCAGTAGTGGAAACGACTGGGACAGACATGGATATGCTGCTGGTAGCGATGCCGCAGGTGAAAAATGGAGACAACATTATTTTGCATTGGGCAAAAACATCGACATCATCATCAATGACGGTACAGAAAAACAAAAATGGGATTACGTAGGCGTAGCGAAGGCAATCAGAGCATGGAGCTGGCAAACAACTACGGATTATCATGGCGAGATGATTTTGAAGCAAATGTTTGAGCCTAACCGTTACGTTTTTGATTTTGACTCACAGGAAGATGTTTACAAAGAAGTACAAAAACTTTGCACAGAAGCCATTGAATCATTGGGGCGTACAGATGGTAATTCTTCTACGGCTTCATTGTTGAGAGGTGATGGTTTTTCTTCGTACAAAGGAGACAAAAACAAATGGACAAAGTTTGTTTACGGAATTTTGGCAAGAAATGCTCATCATATCAGTAACAAAGCAAGTTATAGTCCAGACAAAGTAATTGAGTTTGTGGATAAATCTTTTGCGAGTAATGCAGACAATATGAATGTGCTGCACGTAGCGAGTAGCTCTGGAGATGCCAATTTCTTTGGAACATTAAGAAATAACATGGCAAACTACCGTCAATCGACTTTTATTATTTCATTGATGGACGGAACGGTTTTCGATAAAAACGTTGACCCAAGACTATCGACAATGCTTACGGCTTCTCCAGACGGTGTGTTTCGTGGAGTTGGAGCAGCCAATGGTGATCAATTCAATATTGCAGGAAACGTAAGACGGATACCAACACTTTGGGGAATTTTACCCGCAAGTGTACCAGCAGATGTTACGAAGGGAAAATACATCTTCCAAGATGCCGCAGATTATTCTATCATGACGTACTCAGAATTACAGTTCATGAAAGCAGAAGCAGCCTTGAAAAAGGGCGATAAAGCAATGGCGTATGATGCTTTCTTGAAAGGAATAAATGCCCACATGGATTATGTGTTACCTTTCGTTACTGATAAAGTAAAATTCGCTGCTGACAGAACTAAATATTTGGCAAGTACTGCTATTCCAAAAACTGGTGCAGATTTGAAAATGAGTGACATAATGTTACAAAAATATATCTCGATGTACGGACACGGTTGTTTGGAAACTTGGGTAGATATGCGTCGCCATAAATACAACCCAGACGTTTACACAGGTTTTGTTTTGCCAACTTCACTTTTCCCAGATAATAGTGGTAAAACTGTACAAAGAGTTCGTCCACGTTTTAACTCTGAATACGTTTGGAATCGTGCAAGTTTAGATAAATTCGGAGGAAATAACCCAGATTATCATACGTATGAATTATGGTTCACAAAGCCGTAATTTTTGGCACTTGGCTTCAGGCTGTATGTTTTGAGCATTAGGCAAAAGCATAACCTAACAACGAGCATCGAACAACAAAAATCGAAAAACGAACATCGAAAAAAACATCGAAAAAAATGAAATATTTCAAAAATATAATTCAGTCAACCATAGTATTCGGGGTAGGAATTACGCTGTTTTCTTGTGGAAATGAACATAGTGTTCTTCAAAATTTAACCCCTGCAGAGGGAGCAAAAGTACGTTTCGTACACGCAGCCGTTGACGTAGGTAATGTTGAACTATCTGTAAATGATAAAAAATTTACAGGTTTACTTACTATTAGCCCTGCTGTGCCAGGTACGATTGCTTATGGAGGAGGCTATCCAGTTTTGGGAACTGCCAATACAGAATACGCAAGAATGCCAGCAGGAACAAATAAAATAAAGGTGACTGCGGTTGGAACAACGCCAGAGGTATCTATTACAGGAGAAGTAAAGGCTGAAAATGACAAATCATACTCAATTTTTGCTGTCGGACAAGCTCCGAATGTTAGCCCATTGGTTTTGAATGATAACATTCCTCAACCATCTGGAACCAGTTTCTTTGTACGTTTGGTGAATTTAGTACCCAACTCAACAACGGCAGAATTGTCATTAGCAGGAAATTTAGTTGTGAAAGATATTCCCTTCAAAGGTGGAGAGGCATTTATTACATTGCCCATTCCAAATTATACTTTGGGAACAGTTTTTACAGGGTATTCTGTAACTGTAAACGGCGATAAAATTCCTTCTATAACACTCAATTCAGCATCAAATATTACGAATATTATTCCAGGAAGAGTAATTACAATATTTGTCAGAGGATTGGTTGGAGGAACAGGTGCAAAAGCCCCTGTAATGAACTGGTACTATAATAAATAAATATTTTTTTTAGGTAGTAGGTATAAGGTCGTAGGTATGAGGTAACTTATACTTGCGACCTTTTTTGTTTGATATTTTATTCGGTAGAACAACCTCATACCTCATACCTCATATCTGTTACCTCAGTTTCATCATTAAAATATTACTCACAGGTCTTTCGCCGAGGTGGTCGAAAACTTTATTATCACAAGGATAATTGACTACACCACGTTCTTCTTGTCCGAGGACATACATAGTTGTAGAGCCTCCCCCATCTAAATTGATTGCATCTTTGCAGCCCAACATTTTTACCAAAAAAGTCAATTCGTATAGATTCATTCCTTGGGCTTCCGCATTTCTACCATCTACAGTCACGAACAAAACATTGTCATCATCAGTCACGCAAGCACAAGTTCTTGGATGTCTTTTTTGGTTAAAAGCCACGTATTTCAAAGGTTGCTCTTCGCCATCAAGCAGTAAAAGTGGACCTGTTACCATCACATTTTCAGCAGAAAGTTTTTCGTCCCAATCCAAAGAAGTTCCCCCTCTCAGAATCATGAATTTGTTATCATTAATCACAATGGCAGATTCTTGGTGTTCGGCACGTTTGCCCGAAGAAGGAATTTGTGTTTTATCAAAAACTCGCCCATTGATTTTGAGTAAATCAACCGAACCTCCTTTTTTTGTATTGAAAAAAGTTCCGTTAATCGCACCCAAAGCACGGTTCTGAATGGCTAAAATACTGGTATTCTTGAGATTACGAAGGGTATCACCTTCTGGAATTTGTTGATCTGCCGAAGCAAACGCAAAACGAATAGTAGGATTCTTCATTGAAGTCTGAAGAATATTCACATTTTGATTAGAACCAAATAACTCATTCTGACTAAAATGATAGCTTTTCCAAGTAATTCCTCCGCCAACATCTTTAGTTTGCCAACGCACATACGTAAGCATGAGTGAGTCAGCGTAATTTTGGGCAAAAGAGGAATTAAAGGCAAAAATTAGTGAAAATATGTACAGTACTCTTAATGTCATTTTGTAACGAATTCATTATCAGATATATAACGAAAATATACAACGAAATTGTTCAAATCAAGGCAAAAATCGTAAATTGTATCTTAATCAATTAGTAAACGGTCATTTTTTTAATGATTTGTGATTGAGTGATTTGTGATTGAGTGAATAAAAAAGATAGCCATCATTTCAACTAACTCCATCGCAAAATCCGTAACTCACAACTCACTAAATCAAAAATCAAAAATCCTCCTCATGTCAGACAACAAACAAGGACAATTAGTACGAACCATTGGGTTAACCTCAGCTATCATTCTAACTATTAGCACTGTAATTGGAACAGGTGTTTTCAAGAAAGTAGCCCCAATGGCGGCGGAACTCCAATCACCCAAATTAGTTTTATTGGCATGGTTTGTAGCAGGACTTATCAGTTTAGCAGGTACACTTTCCAATGCCGAAGTAGGTAGTATGCTTGCCGATTCTGGTGGAGAATTTGTCTATTTTCGTAAAATCTACAATCGCTTTTTTGCCTTTATGTTTGGTTGGGCAAACTTTGCTGTGATTCGTACATCGTCTATTGCATCCATTGCTTATGTTTTTGCACAGTCGCTCAATAACCTTGTGCCTTTACCTAATTCTTCGCCCGAACTCTCAGCAATTACATTTTTCAGTTTGCATCCCTTTGATAATTTGGGCGTAAAAGCTGTAGCCATTACAATGATTATTTTCCTGACTTATTTCAATCATCGAGGTTTGAAGTTGGGCGAAAACCTTAGCAGAATTCTCACCACAACCATGGTCATTGTTATGCTTTTGATTATTGTGCTGGGGCTTACTTCCAGTTACGGACATTGGGAGAATTTTTCTATCAATAGCGTCAATTATAAATCTGAAGAAATGACAGGTTCTGCACTTTTTGGTGCAATGGCTTTGGCTTGTTTGAGTGCCTTTTGGGGCTATGAAGGTTGGAATAATTTGGGATACATTGGCGGAGAAATCAAAAATCCTCAGAAAAATCTGCCTTGGGCTTTAACCATCGGGACGCTCATTATCATGGCGTTGTACCTACTCATGAACTTTGTGTACCTATACATTATGCCGATTGATGATTTGATTTCGATTCATAAAAATCAGAATGGAATCGCTGCGGTTTCTGTCGTGACGATGTTTTTGGGTAAAGGCGGAGGCTTATTAATTTCTTGTCTAATCTTGGTAACAACCTTCAATTGTGTAAGCAGTACGATTTTACTTTCGTCGAGGTTATTCTATGCAATGTCTAAGGATAATATGTTTTTTAAATCCATCAATTACATACATCCCAAGTACAATACGCCTTCAAAAGCCTTGGCATTGCAAGCAGTTTGGGCGATTTTATTGGTTATTTCAGGTTCGTTCGACCAGTTGACGGATATGCTCATTTTTGCGGCATTTATTTTTTACGGTGCAACTACTTTGGGTGTATTTATTCTCAGAGTAAAAATGCCAGATGCACCACGCCCATACCGAGTGATAGGTTATCCAGTTGTCCCAGCGATATTTATATTATTTTGCATAGCACTGATTATCAATACATTAATTTCAAAACCTTATGAAGCTCTCATCGGCACAGCCCTCATGTTGACAGGCTTGCCATTCTATTTTTATTGGAATAAGAAGGGGTGAAATGGTCGGAAACTGGTCTTAGCGTCCTGTTAAGTCCTACTAATAATAAAGCGTCTCGCTTTAAAAAACCACGGTTATTATGGGAATGCAAAACATTAAGTCAATCCAAGATTTACTTCTCGCTTATGAAAAAGGCGAACGATATTTTACGGGATTATCTTTCGAGAATGGAGAAAGTTTTGAAGGGTTGAATTTGAGTGGTTCAACTTTTGAAAAATCGTATTTTTGTGCCTACTTCATGAATACAAATCTATCGAACTGTAAGTTTATTGAGTGTAATATCAAAACGACAGACTTCCGAGGAGCTAATTTAACAAATGCCTTAATTATGGAATGCTCTGTTGAATCAACGAGGTACAAAGGCTCAAAAATGGATGGTTTTATTTTTGAGAATAACTATTTTATGGGTAATATAGTGGGTCAAGAGTTCATTGTTGATACGCTTGAATATGAAGACAAATATGAATAAAACCTCATAAAATCAACCAAAACTGGTCATATCTTCCTGCTACGTCGAGTGAAGACTTTTAGGGAGGATTTGGATGATGTCGGGTAGAGAAAAAGGGTATAACCTTTATACAATTTTGTTTGAATGTTATGCGTTTTCGCATTATATTATACTGTAAAATCTCACACTTAAATTCAAGACCCAATTTCTATGAAATCACAAATTTTATTTCTACTATTTTTCTCATTCACTACTATTACTACTTTTGGGCAATCCATTTTTGGAAATATCATTGACTCAAAAACCAAACAACCCATTCCTTTTGCTAATGTATTTTTAGAAAGTACGACTATTGGAACTCAAACTAATCTTGAAGGAAAATTTGAGATAAAGAAAGCGAAAACTGGAAACTTTACGATTGTGGTTTCAATGGTAGGTTATCTAACTTACACAAAAGACATCGTTATTTCTGATAACAATTTAGAAATAAATGTCAACTTAGTTGAGAACATTAAAGCACTGAAAGAAGTCAAGGTGATTTCGAGGTCTTGGGAGTCTTTCTACAAAATATTTGAAAAAGATTTCTTGGGAAGTGACTACAACAAAAATGAAGTAAAAATCCTGAATAAAGAGGTCATCGACTTTGATTATGATGATTCAAGTAAAGTAATTTCTGCAAAAAGTATTGAACCAATCATCATCGAAAATAATAACCTTGGCTATAAAATCTATTATTCGCTTGACAATTTTGCGAGAAATAAAAAACAAATTTTCGTCAGGGGTTATGTAAGATTTGAACTTCAAAACGTTGAAGATGTCGGTCAAAATAAAAGGTTTATCAAAAATAGACTTAATGCCTACACAGGCTCTCTGAGGCACTTTTTAAAGTCTTTAATAAATAACAATCTAAAAGAACAAGGCTTTGAAGTAGAATATATATTGCCAGATACTGCCAGAGCTATTTTCTTCAAGGGTGAAAATATCAAAAAGAAGGTTATTATAAATGATATTATCTCAATCATTTCTGAAAAATCTAATCTATTCGAGATAAAACTCAAATATCCTATCATGATAAATTTTCAAGGTAGATATGGTAGGCTTCAAAAAAGTAGTATCACTCAATTGAGTCAAATTATTGTCAATAAAGACGGAGGTCTTCTTAATCCGTATTCTATTGAAACTCAGAACAGTATGAGTGATAGAAGAATACCTCAATTGCTTCCATTGGACTATGAGTACGAAATCCAAGACAATCGCCCCAAAGACCTCTCAGGCATTCCACAAATTCTGTCAAATATTCAATCAACCCCAAAAGAAATTGTTGACATTGAAGGGATTGCTCCCTATCAGTTAGCTGGGGAAACAATGAGTCTCGTAGCTAATGTTTTTGAAAGAGATACCAAAACTATTTCCGAAAACCAAACTCCTCTTTACGTTGAGTTAATCGAAAATAGCAAGGGAATCCTTTTGGATAGATACATCGTCAAAATAGAAAATGGCTTGGGTAGTTTTAAAATCAAAATCCCCGATGATCTAAAATCAAATATGTACCAAATCCGTGCATATACCAATTGGATGAAGAATTTTTCTGAGGGCAATTTCTTCGTTAAAAATTTTACCATTTTTTCTAAATACTATAAAGAAGAGATTAAAGTTAGTAAACCAATCAGCAAGATAGATACCGTCCTTATCTTTCCAGAAGGGGGACATTTAGTAGAAGAACTCACGAATAAAGTTGTCGGATTGGTATTAGATAATTTCGACAGACCAATGTTTGAAAAAGTAATTTTGATTGATTCTAAAAACGACACATTAAGTGTCTGTTATTCAGATAGTTCAGGAATTTTTCAGTTTGAAATCGAACCTAAACAAAGTTTTAATTATAGAATTTTATGCCAGAATAAAACTTTTTTATTGACAAAATCCCAAAGAAAAACGCCCATTATTTCATTAGGAAATTTACTAAAAAAGGATTTTTTGCCTTTAATTATCAGAAATAATCAACAATCTATTTCACGAGATTCATTGTCAGTGTCTGTAACCCAGAACGGAGAGATTATTTTTTGGAAATCATTTCTAAATGACCGTGAGATGATAATTTTTAATTTGCCCAAACAGTTTTTAACGAGAAAATCTGAATGTATGTTGATAAACAACAAAGGTGAATTGTTGAGTTATAGATTAATTGACAATGAAGATAGTAATGACCCCATTACTATTTTAGCCAATGATAAGAAAGCTTTATTGACAACTCCATTTTTTAAAGATACAGGTATCTCAGACCTTATCTACACACAAGAAAAAGGACTGACATTTACAGGACAGATTTTAACAAAAAATAGAACAACAAATAAAAAGAGCATCAATCTCTCAATGGTTTTGAGTTCTGTAGAAGCGGATACATCGAAGGGAAGTAAAAAGACATTTTTCACGCAGGGTACAAATAATTTTAAGTTTGAAAATATTGAATTTACAGGTAAAAAACTGATGACTTTTGTTGCTAACAATAATGTTATAGAGTTAGATACTGTTTTTGAAACACCTAAAATCAAGCCTCGCAATCTGTCAGCCGATTGGAATCTACTAACACGAAAAAACGAGTTGAATAGAATAGATAGTATTGCTTTTAGCTTACCAAAACAAAGTAATAATGTGATTTTGGAAGAAATTATTGTTAAATCAAAAAAGATAGAGTTAGATCAATTCGGAAGTGTTCCAGATGAAGTAATTAGTCAAAGACGAATTGATACTTTTTATGATGGGAAGCTATTGATTGCAAACATTATGAGATTTTCTTGTTTGACATTTAGACAAAGTGTAAAAGTATTCATTGATAATAGACCAATTGATTCAGGACAATATGAATTTATCTTTGTTAACAGTATCGAAAAAATTTTTATACTGAAAGATTCCAATGCTTTCATGTATAATTGCGATTGTGCAATCTTGATGAAAACGAGAGATGCAAGAAGTAAGAAAAATGAGGCTTATATTGTGAGGGGATATGTCAACGAGTAAGCAATAGGACTCTAAACTGGTCGGAGCGT